>JBOGGB010000546.1:0-1755 GCA_050743605.1 Acidimicrobiales bacterium | reverse complement strand
TCCCTGCCCCGGTGAGCTGTTCTACGTCTCCGCTCATGGCACAGACCCCCTTTGCCTAGCCCGCCGCTGCTCGGCGAACTTTCCGCTCGGCTGCTAGTCTCCGCTCCGACCGCGAGAGTTTCCCAGGAAGTGTGCGGAAGGTCAAGCATCTTCTACTGGAGCGGAGCGGGGAGGCAGGGGGGTGGAGCCGCCGCGCCGAGGTGTGGCTCGCCGACGCGGTTAACCAAGGGCTCGTCAGCCGCCGATGTGACCCAAGCCCGCGGGGTACCGGTGCAGTCGCTCGTACCCGGACTCGGTGACGAGGAGGAGCTCGCCCGTCTGCACCCCGGCGGCCGCGTCGGGTGTCACCACGTTGGGTTGCACGACGAGGGTCATGTGCGGCTCGAGCACGAACGCGGCGTGCTGAGGCGGTCGCCCGGTGCCCGGCACCACCGGGGGGAGGTAGCCGCCGACGAAGCCGTGCACCAGGTCGTCGCAGGTGGCGAGGCCGGCCTTCTCCACCAGGGTCGCCGCTTCGGCCAGGTCCGCGCCGGTCGCACCGGGAGCCACGCGCTCGGAGATGGCGGCGAACGCCTCCTCGGCGACCTCGTGGAGCCGGCGGTAGAGGGGGGTCGGATCGGCCTCCACGGTGAACGTCCGCAGGAGCTGGCCGGGGTAGCCCCACCACGCGGCGCTGATCTCGCACACCACGACGTCGCCCGGCTCGAGCCGGCGGGTCGACGGCCACTGCGCGGGCGCCCGACGCTGCGGCGACGCCATCGGGGTCGTGGCGAAGTAGTGGATGTGGGTGGACCCGCCGGCGGCTACGTAGGCGGTTTCGACGAGCGCACCCAGCTCGGTCTCTGTCATGCCGGCCTTGGTGCCTTGCGCCAGCGCTCGGACGGCGGCGTCGGTGAGCTCGGCCCCCCTGCGCACCCACCCGATCTCCTCGGCGGACTTCACCTGCCGGAGCTCGCGGTAGGCGCGGTCCAAGAAGACGAGGTCGGCCCCGGCTTCGGCCAAAAGACGCGCAGCCGAAGCGGGTAACGGGCCGACGAGCGCCAACGGGTAGCGGCCCGAACCAGCGCTTCGCCGAAGGTCCCGGGCGAGCGTCTCGAAGGTCGAGCTTCCGCCCCAGCGCACGTCCACGCGCTGGGCGAGCTCACGCGCGTTGTCGAGGTGGTTGGCGAACTGGACGTAGAGGGCGGGGTCGCCAGCGCCCGGTGACCAGGTGACGGCGGCCTCCCGGGTCACCGGCCATTGGGTCAGCCACGGCACCGCGGTCCCGCCGCGTGTCGCCCCATACACGACCACGGTCTTCGCGCCCGCCCGCTCCACCGCTTCCGCCAACGCCTGACGGCGTCTCGCCATCTCTTCAGCCGAAAAGCGCGGGTACCCGTCGGGCGCGGTCACAGAGTCGGGCTGCGTCGGTGATGCCGTCACCAGCACACGGTAGCTCCGGCGCAGGAACGGACGGCTGCCTGCCGCGATCAGGTGCAGGCAGGCGGGTAGAGCAACCGGGTGAGCAAGCGACCAACGGCGAAGTGGCTGACCGGCAGGCGGGCGGGAAGGCTCGCGCTGGGGGCGGTCACGGCCGTGGCGGGGCTGGCGGTCGCGGTGGGCGGTTGGAGCCCGTCGGCCCAGGCGTCCTCGAAGCATGGGTCGAAACACGCGTCGAGCAGTCGCGGCGCCGGTTCGAGCGGATCGACGTCGCACGCGCTGCAGGAGACCTTCGTCCGGGTCATCAAAGAGGCGAGCCCCAGCGTCGTGCTGGTC
>JBOGGB010000545.1:0-3218 GCA_050743605.1 Acidimicrobiales bacterium | reverse complement strand
GGGATCTGGTCCACCGCGTCCGGCGTCCTCGCCGCCTACCGGTCACCCGGCGCGCTCGCGTCGACCGAGGGGCCGTTGCTCGATCCAGACGGCTTCTGCGCCGGCCCCCACACCCTGTACGTCTGCGCTCCGGCGGCGCAGCAGCGGCTGCTCGCCCCGCTCGTGGTCGCGATGCTGTCCCAGGTGCGCGACGCTGCGTACCGGCGGACCGCCCGAGCGACTGAGCGCCGCGAGGCCGGCCACGACGGCGCGGCCGGTCCCCCCGTCCTCTTCGCACTGGACGAGGTGGCGAACATCGCCCCGCTCCCGGACCTCCCCTCGATGGTGACCGAGGGCCCGGGCCAGGGTCTCCTCGCGCTCGCCTGCCTCCAGGACCTCTCCCAGGCTCGGGCGCGTTGGGGACCCGAAGCTGACGCCTTCGTGTCGATCTTCGGTGCGACGGTCGTGCTCGGTGGCATCGCCGACATGCGGACGCTGGACGCGATATCGGCACTGAGCGGTGACCGGGAGGTGGTCAGTCGCACCGTCAGCTACTCCGAGGGGCCGAGCGGACCGCAGTCGTCCGCCACCGACTCCGCGGTTCTCCGGCGACGCCTCCCGGTGGACCTCGTCGCACGCGGGGCAGAGGGGTGGGCCCTGTCCGTCGACGCGCGCAATCGTCTCGGGTGGGTCCGGCTCACTCCCGCGTACGAGGTGTGGCCTTGGCGAGACTGCATGACTTCGGACCGCGAGCGCACGCCTCCCGAGCCTCGTGCGCCGGACCTGCACGCCCGCGGTGCCCGGCTCCCAGGACGGGAGCTCCGCTGATCTGGTCTCAACTGCGGTCGAGGGACAGCCCGCGTGCGCGGTCGGCACGACGCGCGAGCTCGTCGCGGCGGCCGAGCGCAGTGAGCGCCTCGTCGAGGGCACGGGAGGTCGAGAGGTGGTCGGCGAGGCGGCGCGCCGGCATCGCTGCGAGCTCCGCCCCCGTCTCGCACCCGAGCGGGCACGAGCGGTCCTGCACGTCCCAGCGCCCGCGATAGCGAGCGATCGAGGAGGCGGCGGAGAGCCAGACGGCGAGTCCCTCCGGCGATGCCGGGCGGGGCCCGAGCGCCTGCAGTGCGTACGGGGCCGGGACCATCTCGGCCGGCGCGTGCAGCGCCTCTCCCACCCCGGTCCCTGGTCCCCAATGGCAGAGCGCACCGACGCAGCGCTCGATCGAATCGGCGGGAGCACCTGTCCCCAGCGCGAGCGACCATGCACGGACGGCGTCTCGCCGCGCGGCGCCGCGAGACCCGGCCTCGTGGATCGAGGCCGCGAAGCGGTGCTCGTCGACCTCGGTGCGCGGCGCACCGCGCGACCGGGCGCCCTGCTCGAGGGCCACGGAGCCGACCGCGTCGCGGGCGATCGCCGCCCAGCGCGTGCGCAGCTCGCTCGGGGGCGGCTCCGTCCCCTTCGGGTCCCGCGTCACCGCCCAGGCGAGCGCACGTGCACGCGGCGAGGGCGTCCCACGTCGCTCGCCCCCCACGCGCCCCGCATAGGTGCCGAGCTCGGCGAGGATCTCCGCACGTCGCGACGAGAACGCGCCGACGAGAACGGGCCCCACCGCCGTGAGCTCCCAGCCGCGCGGCTGCCTCGGCGACCATCCGAACCCGAGGCGCTGGGTCACCTCATGGCGCAGGACCGCGTCGTAGAGCGCCCCGGCGGCCTGCGCATGTGCGAACAGACCCCTTCCGTCAATCGCCCGCCATTGGGAGTCGCCGCCATGCGCCAGGCTTGCGACGACGACGTGCGAGTGGAGGTGCGGATCGAGCGCCCTGCTCACGTGGTGGGTGAAGATCGCAGCCACCAAGCCCTCGACGCCGATCGTCGGGCGAGCGCCCGCAACCGTGCGCCGCACCGCCGCGGCGTGCGCGGCGACGTAGCGGGTCGCGGCCGCCACGGCCATCTCGTGCGCGTCCAGGACCGCCTCCGCGGCGTCGGGAGCCTCCAGCGCGAACAGCACGCTCGCCGACTTGGGCGCAGCGAACGTGAGGTCGTACGCGCGGACCGTCGTCTCCCGGACCCGGAGCTGGTCACCCTCGCTCGGGTGCTGCCCCGACAGCACCGCACCGAGCGACGCGGCATCCACCCGCCCGCGGAGCCCGAGCTCGGCGGCACCGGCACCGGTCCAGCGCCCTGCGGCCACCCCCGACCGCCGGTCGGCGACCCTGGGGAGCCCAGGGTCTCGCGCCGAGGCGAGATCGGCGAGGTAGTACCGCCCGGTCGCGTCGGTGACGCGTGCGACCCTGAGCACCTCGGACTACCGCGGGCCTCGGGCTACCGCCGGCGCTGGGGGTGCCGCGGCCGCGATCACATCGGCCAGCACTGCGCGGCGGCCCCCGGCGATCCGGGCCTCACGTAGGGATCATAAACCCTTCCATGGCTTTCCATGGGCTTTCACTCTAGCGGTAATGGGTACGCAGCAGACGGGCTGCCGCCTCCGGGCCGACGCGGGCGAGGGCGGACGGCGTCACCACCTGTGCCCGAGGTCCGGCTTGCAGGAGGATCCGCTCCAACCACGCGCGGCCCCCCACAGCGAGCGTGACCTGGATGACGGGGCCGGGCCCGTCCCTTCGGGCGAGCACCGGCACCGAGTCGGCCACCCAACGGGCGTCGTCTCGGAGCTCGAGCGTCGCGGTCTCGGCGCCCGGGCCCGGCACGAAGGCCTGGCCGCCGGGGTCACATCCCTCGTCCGGGAGGCGGGCCGTGACCGGCTCGCCGGTCGACCGAGCCTCGCGGATCCGGTCGACCCGGAAGCGCCGGACCCCTCCCGCCCGGTGGCAATGCGCGTCCAAGTACCAGTGACCGTCGAGCGTCACCACCGCGAGCGGCTCGACGGCACGCCGGGTCGTCTCGTCGGTCGACGCCGAGTGGTAGACGATCTCGGCCTGCTCGCCCGACGCGACGAGCGCCTTCACATCGTCGAGGAGCGGCGGCGCGTCGATCCGGACGACGAGGCGTCGGTCGTCGCCGAGGACGGCCTCGAGCCTGCGTAACGCGCGGCCCAGCGCGCCGTCGCGGTCTGCACCGGGAACCGCGAGGATCGTGCGCGCCGAGGCCGCGAGCGCTAGGCCCTCGGCCGGGGTGAGCCGGCGCGGGCGAGCGAGCTCCCTGGGCAGGGACGCCCGAACCGTCTCGTCGTTCACCACGATCTCGAGCAGGGTGTCGGGCGTATAGGGGGGGACCCCGCAGCAGGC
>JBOGGB010000544.1:0-1519 GCA_050743605.1 Acidimicrobiales bacterium | reverse complement strand
GTGCCGTGCCGCGCTCGCCTCAGGTCCTCGTGATGGACGAACAGCTCGACCACGTTCACCAGCTCGTCGACCGGCCGCAACAGCGCGGGCGGGCCAGACCGCACCTTGTCCACCAGTGAGGGCCATGGGCGGTCGCGCAGCTCCCGCTGCACCCGGTCGGTGTAAGGACGCAGCCTTCGTACGAGGATCCCTACAGCCGCGTCCGGGCGGCGCTCACGCAGCACGAGGTGCGCTGCGAGGTCCTGCGCGTTCCAGCCTTCGCAGAGAGTCGGGGCATCAGGACCGACCTCGTCCAGGAGCTCGCAGAGCTCTCGCCGCTCCGACTGCGCGTAGGCGCTCACGACCCTCCGTCAGTGGTAGCGGGTCGCCATGACGAAGCCGACGAAGATGACCACGAGCCCCGCCACCAGGTACCACGCGGACACCGCTCCTGGCAGCGCGGTCAGGTAGTTCAGCAGGATCAGCAGGACGCCGAGGATGAGCAGTGCCAGGACCGCGACCCCGAACCAGCGCGGGCTCCTGCGGACGGCCTTGGGAATCGGGGGGGTGTACTTCCCGCTGGATTCCGGCGCCGTGTACCGCCCGACTCGCGCCCTGGCCGAGGCCGTCGTCCGTCCCCCGGCGGAGGCGCCCTTCCGCTGCGCCCTGCCCGGTCCGCTCTGTGCCTTGGGTGCCACGGGCAACGATGGTACTGCGGCCGGGGCCCCGCTCGATCGAGGGACGGCGCGGGCAATACGATCGCGCGGTGGCAATCCGGCTCCTCGTCGTCGACAACTACGACTCCTTCGTCTACAACCTCGTCCAGGAGCTGGGCGAGCTGGGCGCCGAGCTCGTCGTCTACCGCAACGACCAGGTGGACGTGGCCACGATCCGCGCGCAGTCCCCCGATGCCATCCTGCTCTCGCCGGGCCCGGGCCGGCCGGAAGACGCGGGCGTGAGCCTCGATGTCGTGCGAGAGCTCGCGAGTGAGATCCCGATCTTCGGCGTCTGCCTCGGTCACCAAGCGATCGGCCAGGCCTTCGGCGCCGAGGTGGTGCAGGCTCCCGCGCTGATGCACGGCAAGACGTCGGAGATCCATCACCACGGCACTGGGATCTTCGAGAGCCTCCCGAATCCCTTCGTGGCCACGCGTTACCACTCACTGGTCCTCGAACCGAGGAGCATCCCCGCCACCCTCGAGGTCACCGCGACGACGGCCGACGGCGTGGTGATGGGAGTCAGGCACCGGACGCTGCCTGTCGAGGGCGTGCAATTCCACCCGGAGTCCATCCTCACCGATGCCGGACCGGCGATGCTCGGGAACTTCCTCGAGCGCGTCGCTGCCGCGCTCGCCGCCAAGTAGCGACCGGGCTCAGGCGCTTGCGGCGCCCCGTTTCTGCGAGCTCTACCTGGGTGCTGTCACTTTCTTCGAGAAGCCTGGACCTGTCCGGCCCTTTGTTGTGCGCCCCGGTGTTGTGGGGCCTGGACCTGTGCCGGGCGGTGTCGTCGTGGGGGTCGTGGTTGTCGTGGTCGTCGTGGT
>JBOGGB010000543.1:0-2720 GCA_050743605.1 Acidimicrobiales bacterium | reverse complement strand
CTGCCGTGCTCCATGAACCCGGTCGGGTTACCCATGTGCGGACGCCATCACGGCCTCGTCGACCGGGCGGCCCTGCGCGAGCGCCCGCTCGGTGGCCTCGAGCACGCGGCGGTAGTCGCGCGGCATGACCTTCACCACGTCCCGAAGCGTCCGGGACCATGTCCCGAGCAGCCGTGCCGCCACCGCGGATCCCGTCTCCTCCCCGTGGCGCACGACCACGTCTCGGAGCCACGTCTCGTCTTCCTCCGAGAGCGGCTCGAGCTCCACCATCCCCTGGTTGACCCTCCTGGGGAAGGTCCGGTCCGGGTCGTGGACGAACGCGACGCCGCCGGACATGCCCGCGGCGAAGTTGCGCCCGGTCGGGCCGAGGACGACCACCTGCCCCCCCGTCATGTACTCGCAGCCGTGGTCGCCCACTCCCTCGACGACCGCGAGCGCGCCGGAGTTGCGTACGCAGAAGCGCTCCCCCACCTGCCCGCGTACGAACGCCTCGCCCGCGGTCGCGCCGTAGAGGATCACGTTGCCACCGATGATCTCCTCTTCGGCGCAGAAGCGCGACCCCTCGGGAGGCCGAAGGACGAGCCGGCCCCCCGAGAGGCCCTTGCCGAAGTAGTCGTTCGCGTCCCCGAAGAGCCGCATGGTCACCCCTGCCGGCACGAAGGCGCCGAAGCTCTGGCCCGCGGAGCCGCTGAACGTGAGCCGGATCGTGTCGTCGGGGAGGCCCGCCGCGCCGCGGCGCCTGGTGACGATGGAGCCCAGGAGGGTGCCGACGCTCCGGTCGCGGTTCGAGATCGGGAGGTCGAGGGCCACGGGACGCCCGTCTGCGAGCGCGGCCTCGCACGCGGGGATGAACTGGTGGTCGAGCGCCCGCTCCAGCCCGTGGTCCTGCTCCCGGACACGATGCCGGACGACTTCACCCGCTCCCGGGGCGTCCGGCTCTGCGAGCATCGAGGAGAGGTCGAGTCCCGCCGCCTTCCAGTGCGTCACCGCCGCGCGGGCGTCGAGCAGGTCGACGCGGCCCACCGCCTCTTCGAGCGAGCGGAGCCCGAGCGCCGCGAGGTGCTCGCGCACCTCCTCAGCGATGTACTCGAAGAAGGTCGTGACGAACTCCGGCTTGCCGGTGAACCGCTTGCGTAGCTCGGGGTTCTGGGTGGCGATCCCGACGGGGCACGTGTCGAGATGGCAGACGCGCATCATGATGCAGCCGGACACGACGAGCGGCGCGGTCGCGAAGCCGAACTCCTCTGCTCCCAAGAGCGCGGCGATCACCACGTCGCGTCCGGTCTTCAGTTGGCCGTCGACCTGGACGACGATCCGGTCGCGCAGCCCGTTCGCGACGAGGGTCTGCTGCGTCTCGGCGAGCCCGAGCTCCCAGGGGATCCCGGCGTGCTTCAGCGAGGTCAGCGGAGCGGCGCCGGTCCCCCCGTCGTGGCCAGAGATGAGGACGACGTCGGCGCGGGCCTTGGTGACGCCTGCGGCCACCGTGCCGACGCCGACCTCGGCGACGAGCTTCACGTGCACGCGTGCGGACGGGTTCGCCGACTTCAGGTCGTGGATCAGCTGCGCGATGTCCTCGATCGAGTAGATGTCGTGGTGCGGAGGCGGCGAGATCAGCCCGACTCCCGGCGTCGAGTGCCGGGTGCGCGCGATCCAGGGGTACACCTTGTTGCCGGGAAGCTGGCCCCCCTCGCCGGGCTTGGCGCCCTGGGCGATCTTGATCTGGAGGTCGTCGGCGCTCACGAGGTACTCGCTCGTCACGCCGAAGCGCCCGGACGCGACCTGCTTGATCGCGCTGCGGCGGCTGTCCCCGTTCTCGTCGGGCACGAAGCGGCTCGGGTCCTCTCCCCCTTCGCCGGTGTTCGAGCGCGCGCCGAGGCGGTTCATCGCGATCGCCAGCGTCTCGTGCGCTTCGGCCGAGATCGAGCCGTAGGACATCGCCCCGGTGGAGAACCGCTTGACGATCTCGCTCACCGGCTCCACCTCGCTCAGGGGGAGCGGTCCTTCGGCCCCGCTCCGCACCTCGAGGAGACCGCGCAACGTCGCGAGCCGCGCCGACTGGTCGTCCACCGCCGCGGTGTACTCCTTGAAGATCCCGTACCGCTTGGCTCGGGTGGCGTGCTGGAGCTTAAAGACGGTCCGAGGATTGAAGAGGTGGTACTCGCCGTCTCGCCGCCACTGGTACTCACCGCCGCTCTCGAGCTCGCGGTGGGCGCGCGAGGTCGGGCGTTCCAGGCGGGAGGCGGCGTGGCGCTGGGCGACCTCGGCCGCGAGCACCTCCAGCCCGACCCCGCCGATCCTGCTGGGCGTGCCGTTGAAGTACTCGTCCACGACGGCACGGTCGAGTCCGACCGCCTCGAACACCTGCGCGCCGGTGTACGAGGCGACAGTCGAGATGCCCATCTTCGACATGACCTTCAGCACGCCTTTGCAGAGCGCCTTCAGGTAGTGCTTGCGCGCCTGGCGAGGCGTGACGCCCTCGAGCCGCCCCGAGGCGATCATGTCGTCGATCGCGTCGAGGGCCAGGTACGGGTTCACCGCCGCAGCGCCGTAGCCGATGAGCAGCGCGACGTGGTGGACCTCTCTTGCGTCTGCGGTCTCGACGACGAGCCCCACCTTCGTGCGGGTGCGCTCGCGCACGAGATTGTGGTGCACCGCCGCGGTGACGAGCAGGGACGGGATCGGCGCGAGCTCGTCGGTCGAGTGGCGGTCGGAGAGGACGA
>JBOGGB010000542.1:0-5208 GCA_050743605.1 Acidimicrobiales bacterium | reverse complement strand
CCCGGTGACCACCTCGATCGAAGGGAAGAGCGCCTTCCCCGAGGACCACCCGCTGTCGCTCGGCAGCGGAGGTCGGGCCAACCCGCGGCCGGTGAAGCGCTTCCTCGCAGAGGCGGACGTGATCCTCGGGATCGGGTGCAGCTTCGCACTGACCGCCTACGGCGTCGGCATGCCGCCCGGCAAGACCATCATCCACGCAACGCTGGACCCGAGGGACCTGAACAAAGAGGTCGGCGTGCAGCACGCCCTCATCGGCGACGCGAAGCTGACGCTCATCGCCCTCGTCCAGGCCATGGCGAGCCTCGACAGGTCGCGTGCCGCGGCGCGCAAGGACGTGCCCGCCCGGATCGCCGAGCTACGCGACGCCTGGCAGGGCGAATGGGCGGTCCGGACGAGGAGCGACAGCACGCCGATCAATCCCTACCGGGTGATCACCGAGCTCGACGCCGCCGTGGACAAGCGCAAGACGATCGTGACCCACGACGCCGGCAGCCCGCGCGATCAGATGACCCCCTTCTGGACGGCGACGGCACCGCTCAGCTACCTCGGATGGGGGAAGACCACCCAGCTCGGGTACGGGCTCGGCCTCGCGATGGGCGCGAAGCTCGCCAAGCCGGACCATCTGTGCGTCAACGTGTGGGGGGACGCGGCCATCGGGTTCACCGGGATGGACCTCGAGACCGCGGCACGCGAGCGGATCCCGATCCTCTCGATCCTGCTCAACAATTTCTCCATGGCGATCGAGATCCCCATCATGCCGGTGTCGCAGGCGAAGTACGGGTCGACGGACATCACCGGCCACTACGCCGACATGGCCACGTCGTTCGGGTGCTACGGCGAGCGGATCACCGACCCCGCCGAGATCGCCGGGGCGCTGCTGCGGGGGATCGAGGCGACCCGGGCCGGGAGGCCGGCGCTCCTGGAGTTCATCACGAGCAAGGAGACCGAGATCTCGAACGAGTAGCGCCGGTAGCGCCCGCGGCGGCTGTCAGCTCCGGCGCCTCCCGTCGTGGGCCGCAGCGACGCCGATCCCCGCCACCGCGTGGGGCTCGTAGGGCTCGTCCAGCCGGTCGAGCTCGTCCTCGCTCAGCTCCAGGTCCACCGCGGCGAGCGCGTCATCGAGATGGCCGAGCTTCGTGGCGCCGACGATCGGGGCGATGACTGCCGGGTTCGACAGCACCCACGCCAGCGCCACCTGGGCCATCGGTACACCTCGCGCTCGGGCCACCTCGGCGACCCGTTCCACGATGCCGCGGTCGGAGTCCTGGTAGAGCAGAGCTCCGAACGCGTCGTTCTCCGATCGGTCGGTGGTCTCTCCCCAGCCCCTGGCGAGCCGGCCGCGGGCGAGGGGGCTCCACGGGACGACCCCGACGCCCTGATCGAGGCAGAGGGGCAGCATCTCGCGCTCTTCCTCTCTGTTCAGCAGGTTGTAGTGGTCCTGCATGCTCACGAACCGGCTCCATCCGTGGGCGTCGGCGGTGAAGAGCGCCTTGGCGAACTCCCATGCGTACATGGACGAGGCGCCGACATAGCGCACCTTGCCCGACCTCACCACGTCGTCGAGCGCCTCCAGGGTCTCTTCGAGGGGCGTACGGTGGTCGAGCCGGTGGATCTGGTAGAGATCGATGTAGTCCGTCCCGAGCCGCTCCAGGCTGTGGTCCACCTCGCTCAGGATCGCCTTCCGTGACAAGCCAGACCCGTTGGGGCCATCGCGCATCTGGCCGCACACCTTGGTGGCAAGGACCACTTCGTCACGGATCGCGAAGTCGCGCAGCGCCCGACCAAGGAACTCCTCACTCGACCCGGACGAGTACACGTTGGCGGTGTCGAAGAAGTTGATCCCTGATTCGAGGGCTTTCTTGACGAACGAGCGGCTCTCCGTCTCGCCGAGTACCCACTGGTGACCGCCGCGTGAGGCGTCTCCGTAGCTCATGCAGCCGAGGCAGACGCGCGACACGTCGAGCCCGGTGCGCCCCAGCTTCACGTACCTCAAGGCTCCCTCCTTCGTTCGGGCTCGAGCTCATCGGGTCCGGGGAACAGCTCCTTCGCGCGCTCGTAGAGGTCGGAAGGCAACGGCCCCTTCGCCGCGACGGCAAGGTTCGACTTCAGGTGGTCCGGATTGGCGGTGCCGACGATGGTGCTCGACAGCCCGGGATGGCTGAGCGTGAAGCGGATGACGAACTCCATCCGGCTCATGCCGTCGAGGAGGTCTTCTGCGCGCGCGGACTCCCATCGAGCCTCGGCCACGCCGACGGGAACGCCGATCGGACCGCGGTCCCAGCCCTTGTCCTCGGCCGGGGCCCCGCGGGCCGCCCCGCCGCGGATGAGGGTTCCGGCTCCTTGCCGGGCCGCCTCGGTGATCAGGTCCTCGTGGTCACGCTGGAGCACCGAATAGGGGATCTGGAAGACGTCGAAGACCCCCATGGTCAATTGGTCGGGAAGGTGGGGCAGGTTCCCGGACATCCCGATGAACCGCACCTTTCCTTCGTCCCGCAGGTCGTGAAGGGTGCCGATCGTGCCGTCGGCTTCGAGCTGGGCGCGGCTGGGGGAGATGTGGACCTGGACCAGGTCGAGCCGGTCGGTCCGCAGCCGCAGCAGGCTCTGCTCGACTCCGGCACGGACGTTGTCGGGACGGTAGTCGTGCGGCGCAGGCACCGGGGCTCCGGGTGGCGGCGTGAGCGGGCATCCGCACTTGGAGGCCAAGAAGAACTCGTCGCGCCGATCCGAGAGGTACCGTCCGATCAGCTCCTCGCTGCGTCCGTAGTCGATCGAGGTGTCGATGAGGTCGATGCCGCCGTCGAGCACCGCGTTCAGGATCCTCCCGGCGTCCTCGTCGCTCACGTCGGGTCCCCGCGGCGGCTGGCCCCGCAGCTCCATGGCGCCGTAGCCGAGGACGGAGACCGTTTCGCCCGTCCTGCCGAGGGGTCGCCTCTCGAGGGCCATCTCTATCGGCCCTCGTCGTCACGGGCTGTCTGCAATGGCGCTTCTCGCATCGCGATCTCCTCTACGTGGCTGCGGGTCGGGGCATGGAGGCTTCGTGCCAGCGGTGGCCTCGTGGCTGCGGGGGCACGGCTGCCCGTTGCTGCCTCCAGCTCGACCATAGCGAGATCGCGTTCCCTGTCCGCTCAACCGCCACCGGCTGGCCATACCACGCTGTTCACCATGGGATCGGCGAACAGCGCGGCGTACTGGTCAGCGGGAGAGGGGTGATCGTTCAGGTTCATGACGGCTGTGTTGGAGCTCGAGAACTGCCAGTACGGCCCCATGTCGACGACGGCGATTGCCAGGTCCCCCCGGACGGCCGCGAGCACGATGAGCCGGTCGAGGCTGTTCGAATCGCTCGAGCCGTCCGCCTCTACGTCGTAGGCCTCGCCCACTGCAGGGATGCCGCCGATGTAGGGGTTGGGCACTTCGTAGACCTCCGTCGCGTCCGGAGCGATCTGCTGGGCGACGCTGCTCACGACGTCGGACGCAGAAGTGTTCCCCGACCGCAGTCCGACGACCTCCACCTGGCCCTGCTCGTCGGTGGTGGGGCCCGAGTAGGAGACGATGATGCCGTCGGGCGACTTCTGGAGCCCGCTGTTCGGTCCGTACTCGACCTGGAAGCCGAATTTCCTGCTCTTGTAGATCGTGCCGCTGTGGACGGCCCCTCGGGCCACGGGGCCCCCGCAGTCGAACAGCGCGGTGCAGTGCTTCGGCGGGGACGGACGGAGCAGGAAGGCCGCGAGCACGAGGGCGCCGCTGACCACGAGCAGCGTCAGGGCGAGGAGGCCGAAGAGGTGCCGACGCCGGATGCGCCGGGTCGGCGGCGCCGGGTCGGCGGGCGAGAAGGAGGCTCGTGCCCCTGCGCTCGCCGGGCCCGCAGACGCGGTCGGCCGGGTGGTGGGGTCGTCGGGCGGTTGCGTCATTGCCGCTCACCTCCTTCGAGCACGGGTGGGTGAGCGGCGCGATGCCCCCGGGCCGTGGCCCGCCGCGCGACGCCGCAGTGGGGGCAGAAGTGCATGGTCGGCACGACGAAGTGGCAGTGGCCGCAGACGCTGGGTGGTCCGACCTCCGTTGTTCCCTGCTCGTGCAAGAGGACGTAGTGGAGCCCTACCCGCATGATCGTAAGGGCCACGAGAAGCGCCGCCACGTGCACGACCAGGAGCTCGGGGTCGCCGAGGCGCGCGACGTCGGCGAACCCGCACCCGATCTCCAGGGCCAGCACCGCCGCGAGCGGCACGACCGGCAAGCCGAGATAGCGCCTCCCGGCAGGTGCGTCGCTTCGCCAGACCGCCCAGAGCGAAGCTCCGAAGAGCCCGATCAGTGCGGCCGCCATGATGGGGGAGCACAATCCCCGGATCACCACCTCTGCGAGGATGCCGGCGAAGGACTGCTCGGAACGCTGGCCTGCCGAGAGCAGCGAAGAGAGCTCGGTGATCGTGGACGCAGCCACGAAGGCGAGCGCGCCGAGCGCGCCGAGCACGAGCCCGTCGAGGGACTCGTCCAGCCCGCCCGCCCGCAGCCGTGCCAGCGCGGCGGGGACCGTCATGAGGACCACGCCGACTGCGGGGACCGCGATGGCGGCCGCCAGGGCTCCCGGGCGCACGAGGCTGAAGCTCAGGGTTTCTCCAAGCGCGTCGTTCACGTACGGGCCGCCGACGAGACCCCACCCGACGCCCAGCCCTGCCCCCACGACGAGCACGACCGGCACCGCCCGGAACAAGTTGGCCCGAGTGGGGTCGTCGATCTCGTAGGTGTAGAGCAGGTAGAGCACGGGGATCCCGAGCGCCGAGACGGCGATCGCTGGTGCCTCCACCCCGCCGAACGCGAGGGCGACGAGCACGACCACGACCGAACCGACGGCCGCGCGAAAGGTCGACTTCGCGTGGCGCGAGAGATGGGGGAACAGAGAGCTCGTCACGGCCATCCGGAGCATCGGCTCTTCGGGGAAGGCCGCGTACGCATGGTGCCTTCTCGCCCCCGCGGGAGATCGGTGGGCCAGGTCGGCGCCGCAGGCGCCGCAGAAGTTCGCCGTCGGTACCTCGCGCCCGCAATGCGGGCAGACGCCGATCGGCAGCGCAGCCGGCAGGGCCATCGGCGTGGCGGGGGAGTCGGTCATCGCGGCACCCCGCTCAGCACGTCCTGCTCCCCACCAGTGGCACGAGGTCGCGGGCCAGGTTCCAGACGTTGGGCGAGCCGAGCCCGGTTGCCATGTCGTAGCCGGGG
>JBOGGB010000541.1:0-6024 GCA_050743605.1 Acidimicrobiales bacterium | reverse complement strand
GCTCCTCCCCGAACGTGGCGAGCTCTCCGCGACGGTGTTCGTGGAGCTCACCACCGAAGAGGACCTGCGCCACTGGCTGCCTCGACTGGTCGGGATCGAGCGCGCTCTCGCCTTCGAGCTCGGGGACCCCACCGCCACGGTCGTGCCGAGCGTCCCTGAATCCACCCACGCTCAGGCTCTGACCAGGGAGACCGTGACCGCGGCCGTCCACTACGTCCGGTTCGTCTTCCCGGTCGACGCCCGGGCGCGTGTCTGGGCCGGCGAGCCGATGGTGCTGGCCGTGCGCCATCCAGAGTACGAGGCGCGCGCGGTCCTGCCCGAAGCGGTGCACGACGAGCTCGCCGGAGACCTGGAGGGCCGGACGGAGCTGGTCCCGCTGGGCTGAGCCGTCCGGCCCCGGCCGGCCGTTCGCCGAGGCCAGGGGCACCGGAGCGCACCCCCGCACCCCCTCGCCGGTCTTTACAGGACGAGGTGGACGGGGCATAATTGCTGTTCTGCCGCAATTCGGGTGGGGAGCGCGGGGGTACTCCACGCGAGCCGGGTGTCGGCAGGCCCTACGAGATCAGCTCTGCGGGAGCCCTACCAGACCAGTCCAGAGGATGTGCGTTTCATGACTGCCACGTGGCGCAAGCGGGCCGCCTGCCGGGGCATCGACGTCGAGATCTTCTTCCCCGAGACCGAAGACGACGCCGAGGCGGAGGCGGCTAAGGCCGTGTGCCAGGTCTGCCCGGTCCGCCAGGCGTGCCTCGAGCACGCTCTCGCGCACCGCGAACGCGAGGGGATCTGGGGCGGGGCCACCGAACGAGAACGCCGGCGGATCGTGCGGCAACGCCGCAAGTCTGCCTGACCTGGACTCTCGGGTCCGCAGCGGTCTCAGCCCTCCTCCAGGTTCGTGAGCCTCTTGTGCGCCCGGGACGCCCGGCGCCGGCTCTCCGGGGCTTCGGCGGGCTTCGACGCACCTCGGGCCCGCGGCGCCGTCGTGGCCCGCCCGGTCCCGGATTCTCTCCCCCGAGCGAGGATCGGGGAGCCGGAGAGCAGGAGGCCTCCGGCGACCATGAGCGCCCCTCCGGTCGCCGCCAGTGCGAGGTGGAGGTTGCCATCCGCCGTCCGCTCCCGGAAGCCGAAGATGCCCCAGGCGATGGCGACGAAGGGGTCGAGCAGGGTGATGCCCGGCTGGGCGGCGAGGATCTTTCCGGACTGCATCGCGTTCTGCACGAGGAACATCCCTCCGATCCCCGCCACGACCATGGCATAGGTCTGCCAGGCGGAGAAGAGCGGGCCGATCCCGGAGCCGAGCGCGTTCATCGCTCCCTTCATGAGCGCCGCGGTGAGCCCGAACTCGATGCCCGTCGCCGCGCCGTAGAACGCGGCACGCAGGTCGCCTCGTGCCCGCCAGCCGGACACGACGAGCGCCGCGACCGCACCCAGGCTGGCACAGAGCCCGAGCGCCCACCCGAGTGGCGGCAGCCCGGCGTGCGTGGCGCCGCGGGGGTCGAGGAACGCGATCAGCCCTACGAGACCGGCCGTCATCACCGCTGCCGCCCCCCACTCGCGCGGCCCGAGACGCGCACGGAGGAACAGGGCCGCTCCCACGAAGGTGAGCGGCAGCTCGCAGGCGAGGAGCGGTTCGACGAGGGAGAGGGGCCCGAACCGCAGTGCCGAAGCCTGCAGGAGGAACGACAACGTCACGGCGCCGAGCCCGGCGAACCACAGCGGGCGGTGGAGGAGGTGGAGGATCAAGCGCATCGAGAGCGTCCGCACACCGGCCTCCTCGCGGTTCGTGATCCGTTGGACCACGTTGGACGCGGCGTTCGAGCAGGACGCGACGAGCGCGAGGAGGATCGCCAGGAACGTCATCTGACTGCGACCTCGCCTGCGGGCGGCTGCGCCCAGCCGGCGCGCGGGCGATCCATCTGCTGCTCCTGCCCGGCTCGCCAGGGAGGGAAACGGCCATCGCCCGGTAGGCCGGGGCGGTGCGTCGCACGGTCTCGCGGGGCCGGCGCGGTAGCGTCACCGGCCGTGGTGTTCGAGCTCCCAGACGAGATGCAGGAGCTCCAGGCGACGGTGCGCAGGATCGCGCACGACAAGGTGGAACCCCGCGCACGCGAGATCGACCGCAGTGGCGAGTACCCCGACGACCTGTTCGCTGCGTTCCGCGACGCAGGCCTCCTCGGGCTGTGCATCCCCGAGGAGCTCGGAGGGTCGGGGGCGGGGATCCTCGGCCTCAGCCTCGCCGTCGAGGAGATCGCCAAGCACTCGAGCACCGCTGCATTGATGCTCCTGCTCACGCGGCTCCCCACGGGTCCCGTGCTCATCGCCGGCAGCGAGGAGCAGAAGCGCCGCTACCTGCCCCCGATCGCCGATGGACGCCAGCGCGCGGCGTTCGGGCTGTCGGAGTCCCAGGCGGGCAGCGACGTGATGGGGATGCGGACCCGCGCCACTCCCGATCCCGACTGTCCGGGGGGCTGGATGCTCACGGGCACGAAGTGCTGGATGTCGGGGGTACGTGAAGCCGATTGGTTCACGGTCTTCGCGAAGACCGGCGATCCCGAGAGCCGCGCGCACGATTCGGTCACTGCCTTCGTCGTGGAGCGTGGCTTGGACGGGGTCTCGGTCGGGCGCACCGACAAGAAGATGGGCGTGCGCGGGATCGACACCGGCGAGCTCGTCCTAGACGCCGTGCGCGTCCCGGCCGAGAACGTCATCGGCGACGTCGGCGGCTTCCGGCTCGCCATGCTCGGATTGAACTCGATGCGGCCGGTCGTGGCGGCGAGAGGTCTTGGGCTCGCAGAGGGCGCGCTCATGTACGCGACCGAATACGTGAAGGCGCGCGCGGCATTCGGAAGATCGATTGCAGACTTCCAGGGGATCCGCTGGGAGATCGCGAAGTGCGCGGTCGACATCGAGGCGGCTCGCCTGCTCACCTACCGCGCGGCGGCAATGGCGGACGCGGGCCGCTTCTCGAAGAAGGACGTGCCGTTCCTCTCCATGGCGAAGTACTTCGCGACCGAGCTCGCGGTCCGCGCCTCGGGGCTCGCGGTGCAGCTGCTCGGAGCGGCCGGCTACATGGAGGACCACCCGACCGAGCTGTGGTACCGCGACGCACGCCAGCTCACGATCGTGGAAGGCAGCTCGCAGATCCAGCTGGACCTCATCGGGCGTGGGACGATCGACGGTGACCTGTGGTGGGAGTGATGCCGGCGTGCCGTCGGACGAGGTGAGCGAGCGGGGTCCCTTCGCGGCGCTCGGGGGATGGCCGGGCGCGCTCGGGCGAATCGTGTCGGGCAGCTCGCTCCGGGAGGACGAGGCGGCGGCCGTGATCGGCGAGGTGCTGGACGGTGCAGCGACCCCCGCCCAGACCGCCGCCCTGCTCGTCGCCTTGCGCATGAAGGGCGAGTCCGTCGAGGAGATCACGGGGCTCGTGAGGGCGATGCTCGCCCATGCCGTGCCGCTCCACGTCGACGGGGACGTGGTCGACGTCGTCGGCACGGGTGGCGACCGGCTCTCGAGCATCAACGTGTCGACGCTCGCCGCGTGCATCGCAGCGGGCGCCGGAGCACGAGTCTGCAAGCACGGCAACCGCGCAGCGTCCTCCTCGGTCGGCACTGCGGACGTCCTCGAAGCTCTCGGAGTCGCGGTCGACCTCGGACCGCACGGGGTCGCGCGCTGCGTCGAGGAAGTCGGCATGGGCTTCTGCTTCGCCCCCCGTTACCACCCTGCGATGCGCCATGCAGGACCGGTACGCCGCGAGCTCGGGGTCCCTACCGTGCTGAACTTCCTCGGGCCGCTCGCCAACCCTGCCCGTGCCCGCAGGCAGCTCGTCGGGGTGAGCGACCCGAAGATGGCCCCGAAGATGGCCCAGGTGCTCGGGTCGAACGGCAGCCTCCATGCGATGGTCGTCCATGCCGACGACGGGCTCGACGAGCTGAGCGTGGCCTCGCCCTCCACCCTGATCGAGGTCGTCGCGGACGATGCTGCGCCCCAGGGCTTCTCGTCGAGGTCCTGGAGGCTCGAGCCCGGATCGCTCGGGTTCTCCCGGTCGTCGCTGGAGGAGCTGCGGGGCGGCGACGCCGCGTTCAACGCGAGGGTGATCCGACAGGTCCTCGAGGGCGAGCGCAGCGCGCGCAGGGACATCGGCGTGCTGAACGCGGCGGCTGCGCTCGTCGTGGCCGGCCGCTCAGAGGGCCTCGGTGACGGGGTCGCGCGCGCGTCGGCGTCGCTGGACACGGGTCGCGCGCTGGCTGTGCTCGAGGGGCTCGTGCGGGTGTCGTGCGAGGAGGCGGACGCTGAGCGCGCCAAAGCCGGTCACCCGCAGGTCGAGGGAAGCGGGCTGCCGTCCGCCGCGACGTAGTCGATGCCGTCGGTCCCGAGCCTCCGCCGGATGACGTCGAGCGCCTCGGGGTTCTCTTCGACCAGGAGGAAGCGGCGCCCGAGCTCGGAGGCAACCGCACCGGTCGTGCCGCTGCCGGCGAAGAAGTCGAGCACGCGTCGTCCGGGGCTCGACGACGCCTGGAGGATGCGGCGGAGCACGCCGGCCGGCTTCTGGGTGGGATAGCCGGTCTTCTCCGAACCCGAGGTGGGCACGATCGTGTGCCACCACACGTCGGTGGGGAGCTTGCCTCGGGCCGCCTTCTCGGGGGTGACGAGGCCGGGTGCCATGTAGGGGATGCGCTCGACGGCTGTCCGGTCGAAATGGTGGCCACCCGCTCGGCGCGCGTACACGAGGATCGTGTCGTGCTTCGCGGGCCATCGGTCGTGCGCCCGGCCGCCGTAGTCGTACGCCCAGATCAGCTCGTTGAGGAAGCAATCCCTTCCGAACACACCGTCGAGAAGGACCTTCACGTAGTGCACCTCCCGGTAGTCCAGGTGGACGTAGAGGGTGCCATCGTCGTCGAGGAGCCGGCGGGCCTCGACGAGGCGCGGGCCAAGGAAGCCTGCGTAGTCGCCGTACGCGTCGGCGAAGGCACGCGAGGCGGTCCCGGTCGTGCGGTACCGGTGCCCCCCGAAGCCGACCCGGTCGCCTGCCTCGTCGCGGCTCGTGACGAGCGTGCGCCTGCGGCGGGCCGAGCCGGTATTGAAGGGGGGGTCGATGTACACGAGCTGGAATGCGCCGTCGGGGAGCGCGGGCAGCACGTCGGCGTTGTCGCCGAGGAAGACGAAGTCGCGCCGGCTCGCAAGGTCGATCATCGGTGCTCGGCTCTGTGGTGCGGCCGCCCCTGCTCGCCGTCGGCCAAGATGTGACGATGCACGCGGACGACGTAGCGGCATCGGCTGCGCCGGGGACC
Organism: Acidimicrobiales bacterium; assembly: GCA_050743605.1. GTDB lineage: Bacteria > Actinomycetota > Acidimicrobiia > Acidimicrobiales > RAAP-2 > JAJYVT01. Next base: position 739 of record JBOGGB010000541.1, on the reverse strand, counting down.
CCGGCTGCGGGCACGTCTGCAGCGCCAGGTCCCCTCGACGGCTTCCGCGTGATCGAGCTGGCGGGCCTCGGGCCGGCCCCCTATGCCTGCATGCTCCTCGCGGAGGCGGGTGCCGACGTCCTGCGTCTGGAACGTCCGGGCGCCGCGCCACCGGGGACCGAGGGTGCCGGCCGCGACCTGCTCGGCCGCAGCCGGTCGTCGGTGGCGATCGACCTCAAGCGCCCCGAGGCCCGGGCGCTCGTCCTCGACCTCGTCGCACGGGCCCACGTGCTGGTCGAGGGGTTCCGGCCTGGCGCCGCGGAGCGGCTCGGCCTCGGACCGCAGGAGTGCTGGGCGCGCAACCCACGGCTGGTCTACGGCCGCATGACCGGCTGGGGGCAGGACGGCCCGTGGGCGGCCCGCGCTGGCCACGACATCGACTACATCGCGCTCGCCGGCGCGCTGTGGCCGATCGGGCGCCAGGGCGATCCGCCTGTGCCTCCGCTCAATCTCGTCGGCGACTTCGGTGGCGGTGCTCTTTATCTTGTCGTCGGCGTCCTCGCCGCGCTGCTGGAAACCGGGAAGTCCGGCAAGGGCCAGGTCGTCGATGCTGCGATGTGCGATGGCGCGGCGTCGCTGATGTCGATGTTCTTCGACATGAAAGCGGCGGGACGCTGGACCGACCACCGCGAAAACAATTTTCTGGACGGCGGCGCACATTTCTATGGCGTCTATGAATGCGCCTGCAAGAGCTTCATTT
>JBOGGB010000540.1:0-3936 GCA_050743605.1 Acidimicrobiales bacterium | reverse complement strand
AGGACGGCAGCCCGATCTCGGATCTCACCAGGCGCCGATACGAGCCCCGACACGAGCGCCGAGCCGCGTCCGGCGGCGGCTCGTGACATCGAGGTCGATCGCGCCATCTCCGACTACGACGCCCTCGCCGCCTCCCAGGTCGTCCGACGCCTCGACGGGCTCGCCCAGGACGAGCTGCGTGCCGTCGTCCGCCACGAGCTGGCTACCCGGGGACGGCGGACGATCCTGCACCGCGCGGAGCAGCTGCTCGGCGCCGCCCCGGACGACCTGGCGCCCGGGGAGCCGGGAGAGCCCGCCGGCGGCGCCACCCCCTGAGGGCTGGAGACGGTCATTGTGGAGGCTGCCCGCCCCGCGCTCCCCGACGACCACGCGGCCTGTGCCCGCCTGCTCGAAGAGGCCCGTGATCAGGCTCGCGGGCTTCGTGGGGGCCAGGAGCTCCTCGCCACCTGCTCGCTGGCGCCGGTGCCGCTCTCGGTGGACGAGCAGTGGGTGGCCGAGCACTGCATCGGGGCGCAACGAGTGCTCCTCGTCGGCACGATCGCCGACGTCGTCGTCGGCGTCGGCACCGGAGGGGTCACCATGCGCGGTGCCGAGCAGGTCGGGACCGTCGAGTGCTGCTACGTCGAGTCCGCCGCCCGGGGAGTCGGCGTCGGCAGCGCGCTCGCGGACGCCCTGCTCGGATGGTTCGCCGCGAGGGGATGCGCGGCGGTCGACGCGCCCGCGCTACCGGGCGACCGCTCGATGAAGCAGCTCTTCGAGTCCCAGGGGCTCAGCGCGCGCGCGCTGATCCTGCACCGCCGACTGCGATGAAACCGGGCCCGCTGCTCACCCGTCGACGCGGCGGGGGAGGCGGGATGCGAAGCCCCAGGAGCTTCGCGAGCTCCGGCACGAGACCGGCCGCGCGCCGCGCGAAATCCTTCGCTTGATCGTCCTCCGGAATCCCTCGCGGTTTCACGTTCCGGCGCACCGGCGACTCCACGACCGCCTCGAGCAGCGCGATCCATTGGGGAGCGGGCAACTCTGCCGTCATGACCTGGCTCGCCGCGTCGGCGAGCCGCACGGCTAGCTCGGCGGGGAGCCGCGTGGCAGGTTCCGGCGCGCGTGCCGAGACCCGGACGGCGTCCGCCACTCGCCCGTCCCCGAGCGCCTTGTCCATCCTGCTGATCCATTCCTCACGCAGGGAGCGCACCCGCTGCTCCAACGTCTCTTGGAGCGCCCGGGAGAGCGCCCGCGCCTCGTCGTCGAGGGTCATCGTCCGCGCCGAGGTCACCACGGCGCGGAGCTCGCGCAACCTGAGCTCCTTGCCCGCCGCCTGCGCGGAGACCGCACGGTCTTTCCAGCCCGCGAGGTTCACCCGAGGGAGGAGCTTCTCGGCGACCCCGAGGACGGCGTCTCGGTTCGCACGCGCCCCGTCATCCGTCGGTTGCGCGCCGTACTGCTCGGTGAGCGCCTGGCGCACCGCGGGGATCCCTCCACGCAGGAGCTGTTCGGCGATGGGAAGCTCTTGGGGCCCGAGCGTCGCAAGCAGGTCGTTGCGGTGCGCCGTCGAGACGGTCGGCCGCCGCTCCCTCCTCCCGAGCGCAGGGTCGCGACGCTCGGGGCGCGCTTGGCGCGCGGGGCCGCGCTGATCAGCGGCATCTCGCGCGGTGCTGTCTCGCGCGGTGCCGTCTCGCGCGGTGCCGTCTCGCGCGGTTCTGGAGGTCCGCTCGGCCTGACGCGGCCGCGGGTGCGCAGCGCCGCCTTCCGGGTGCTCGCGCCGCCCGCGGCCCGGTCGCACCTCGGCGGGAGCGTCGCCAGGACCTCGGCGTGCCCGCGGCCCGCGGTTGGGGGCGTCGCGGCCACGTCGCCCGCCGGACCCTTCGGAGTCCTCGCGGCGCGGCCGCCCCGAGGCGTAGCTCACCAAGACATCTGGACCGCGCCTCGGCTCGAGCAGCTCGATCCGGTTCGACGGGCGGTCGTCCGCCTCCTCCTGACGGGCGAGCACCGAGACGATCTCGAGGCCTTCGAGCCCCGACTCGACCTCCGCTCGCACCACGTCCCCTACGGCGGCGCCCGCGGGAAGCAGCCCGCTCGCCACCGTGCCCTTGGGCTGCTTCGCTCCGGCGGCGCGCCAGGTGAAGCCGCCCTCGTCGGTCCGGCTGGTGAGCTCGATCTCGATGCGCCTGGACATGCGGACGGTCAGGCTATCGCTTCAGGCACGAGCGGTGGGGCGCATCTCCTCGCAGACCCTCTGCCGAGACCGGCGATGACGGGACACGGCCAGACGCAGTGCCGGGCGCCGTGCCAGGGGTGCGACGCCATCGCGCGCACCGGGCAACGCCGGCTGCCTCCCGGCTCCCGCCTGTCGGACACGATCACGGCGCGCTCCGGCCGGCGCTTCAGTGCGAGTGTTGCGAGCGGTAGCGATCGCGCGACTCGCGCAATTCCCTCAGCGCGGCGTCACGCCCGTCGAAGCCGAGGGTCTGCGTCGATTTTCCCGGCTCGAGCGTCTTGTAGACGCTGAAGAAGTGGCCGATCTCGTCGAGGAGCTGCCGGGGCAGGTCCTCGACATCGTGCGTGCCCTCCCGCATCGGATCGTGCGCCAGCACCGTGAGGAGCTTCGCGTCCGGCCCGGCCTCGTCCTTCATCTTGAACAGGCCCACGATCCGTGCGTGCACGAGGCACCCGGGGAACGTCGGGTCGTCGAGGATCACCAGCGCGTCCAGCGGATCCCCGTCGAGCGCGAGCGTGTCGGGCACGAATCCGTAGTCGGCCGGATAGGTCGTCGCAGTCGCGAGCCTCCGGTCGAGCCGGATCAGGTGGCGCTCGTGGTCGTACTCGTACTTGTTGCGTCCCCCCGCGGGGATCTCCACGATGACGTCGATGAGCTCTTCGTGCGCAGTGGCCACGGCCCCATCCTTCACCCGAACGCCATCGCGCACCAGGCGCCGGCCATGTGACGGCCGATCTGCCCGCTGAAGACGACCTTGAGCCAGGAGGCGTCCCTGTCGCATATCCTTGCAATCGATTCTATTTCGCGTTATTGTTTCGATATGGGACATAAATACGGACACGCCACGCTGGCCTGCGCGCTGGCGGGCTGCGAGGCCCCGGTCGTCCAGCGGCCCGGCGGCGGGAGGCCCCGCCTGTACTGCTCGGACGCCCACCGCGCCGAGGCTCGGCGGCGGCGGCTCGGCGGCGAGGCGGCGACCACGGGCGAGCCGCCGAGCGCCGCGACGGGGACGGATCTCGACGGTGTCCGCCGCCTGCTGTTCGAAGCCGTCTCGGCCCTCGAGCGCTTCGGGAGCACGCACCCACGAGACGACGTCCTCGTGTCCGGGATCCGGGCAGAGGCGACCGCACAGATCCTCAGGGCCCAGCAGGACGCCGCCGACGCGGCACGGCAGGCGGCGGCCGTGGAGGGCCTGCTGGCGGGGGAGCGGGCCAAGTGGGGGTCGGCCTTCGAGGAGCTCGACCGGGAGCGTGCCCAGCAGCGAGAGGCATTGGAGGAGCTCTCCGGAGCGCTCGGTGGCGCGCGCTCGGAGCTCGAGGAAGAGATCCTCCGTCACCACGACGACGCAGCGACCGCCGAGTCGAGCCTCCGCGCCGCGCGGGCGGCACATGGGGCAGCGATGGAGCAGGCGAACGCCCAGCTGGACGAGCTCCGCCATCGCCTCGCAGGCGCGCAGGGCGCTGCCGAGCAGGGCGACCAGCGCGCCGCAAGGGCGGAGCAGGCTCTCTCCGCTCGCTCGGCGGCGGTCGTCGAGCTGGAGGTGCGGACCGCACGGGCAGAGGAACAGTCGCTCCAGGCCGCTTCCCGCCTGGAAGAGGTTCGAAGCGAGCTCGCCCTCCTCAGGAAGGAGCTCGTGGGGGAGCGGCGCCACCACCGCACCGTCGAAGCCGACCTCCGCCGACAGCGCACCCCGCTGCCGGCGGCCCGCCCCGCGCGGGCACGCC
>JBOGGB010000539.1:0-4945 GCA_050743605.1 Acidimicrobiales bacterium | reverse complement strand
CCGCGCGGTTCGCCTCGATGACCGCGCCGAGCACCGCGACGAGAGCAGTGTCCTTCTGCAGGCTGATGAAGTCGTTGAGCAGCGGTGGGATGATCGTGCGCACCGCCTGGGGCAGCACGACATGGCGCATCGCGGTGCGCGGGCGGAGACCGAGCGATAGGGCGGAAGCGACCTGGCTCAGCGGTACCGAATTCAGGCCCGCGCGGTAGACCTCGGAGACATAGGCGCTGTACGACAGCACCAGTGCCAACACGCCATAGACGAAGGCGGACTGGTACGAGACGAAGGGGAGGTAGAGGGCCGGGAGACCGAAGCCGATCGCCAGGATCACCAGGATGAGGGGCACCCCCCGGAAGAAGTCGACGTAGGCGACAGCGAACATGCGCAAGGGAAAGAGCACGGCGGACTTCGACTGCCGGACGAGCGCGATGACGAGCGCCAGCACCAGGATGAGGGCTTCGCCTATGGAGAACATCTCGATGTTCACCACGAGCCCCTGCCCGACCGAGTAGAAGCCTTCGTGCGGGTCGCCGATGAACGCCCGCCACATGTCGTGCACGTCGAAGTAGGTCGAACGCACGGCGCGGCTCCCCGGCGCGAGGAGGAACGCCGCGACGATGGCGCCCACCACCACCAGCGTGCTGAGCGTCGCGGTGACCGCCGCGCCGCGTGGTGAGCGTAGGAGGCGGCTCCTGCGGCTCCTCGTGAAGTCCAGTCCGAGCTCGTCGACCGCGCCGGGCCCGGGCAGTGACGCGGGGTTCCCCACGATCCCCGGCGGGCCCCCGGGTCCGAGCAGTGGGGGCCCGCTCACCTCAGGCGGGTGCCCGGTGCGAGCGTGCCGTCACGCTCAGGGCTTGATGGTGGGGATCGACGTGTAGACGCGCAGGTACTTCTCGACCAGGCGGTGCAGCACCCCGGCGTGCTTCAGGTGGTCGATGGCCTTGTCGACGCACGTTGCCAGCTTGTCACCCTTCTGGAACAAGAGCCCGTAGTGCTGGCCTGTGACAGGAAACTGCCCGACGACCGTGGCGTGGGGGATCTCTGTTGTGGCGATGTACTGGGAGGTGGGCGTGTCTGTCACGAAGGCGGCGATCCGGTCGTCCTGGAGCGCGGACTTCACGTCGTTCAGCGTTGTGAACGTCTCGGGCCGGTGGGTCGGATCGATCCGCTCGTCGATGTACTGCAGGCTGGTCGTGCCGATCTCCTCGCCGTAGACATAGGACCTCAGTGCCTTGCGTGTGTGGTGCTTGACGATCGGGGATCCCTTGAGCGCGACGAGCGCCTCTTCGTCTGTGTAGTAGCCGACGCTGAAGGTCACGACCTTGGCGCGTGTCGGCGTCACGGAGATCTCGTTGACGTCGAAGTCGAAGTGCTTCGGACCGGGAGCGTAGGAGGCGTTGAATGTCTCCACCGTCCAGCGGACTTGGGAGGCCTTGAAGCCCAGCTGCTTCGCGACCGCATACGCGACGGCGCTCTCGTAGCCCTGCCCGTCCGACGGCCGGTTGTGCTCGAACCACGGCGGGTACGCGGGGGCGTCCGTCGCGACCGTGAGGTGCCCCGCGCTGGAGAGGAAGGGCTGGATCGCCGAGTAGGAGCAGGATGCGAGCCGAGCGGTGTTGCCCGGCCCGTTCGCGTCAGGGGCGGCGGTGCTCACCGAGGCGAAGCCCGCGATCCCCGACCCGGCTCCGGCCAGCAGTACGGTGCTCACGAGCGCGAGGCGGAACGACTTCATGAAGGCACGCTATCGCAGCGGGAAGGAGCCGCTCGGCGCTCCGGCGTGACCGAGAGCCCGCGCGTCAGGCAGTATTTCAGGATCTGCGCGATCCGCGACGATCCGGTCTGCGCGCGTGTCGAGCGCAGCGGGTGTCCGGTCCCGTCGAGGAGAGGAGCGGCGCACGATGACGACGAAGCTCGGTGAGGTCGCCGCCCTCTGGCGGTACCCGGTCAAGTCGCTCGGGGGAGAGGCGCTGTCCGAGGCCGTCTGCGACCGCCGGGGGATCGTCGGCGACCGGCGGTGGGCCGTGCGGGGCTCGGACGGCAAGATCGGGAGCGGGAAGTCGACGCGCCGCTTCCGGCGGATGCCCGGCCTCCTCTCTTTCTCCGCGCGGCTGGACGACGACGGCGTGGCACGGGTCCAGCCGGAGTCGGGAGAAGCGGTGCGGGTCGACGACCCGAGGGCCGCAGCGCTCGTCGGCGCGGTCGTGGGCGAGCCCGTCACCCTCGAGGAGGAGACCGACGTCTCTCACTTCGACGACGCGGCGCTCCACGTCCTCAGCACGTCGTCGCTCGCCTGGCTTCGCCGGTCACGTCCCGACGACCAGGTCGAGGCCCCCCGCTTCAGGCCCAACGTCGTGGTGGACGTCCGAGGAGCGAGCCGGCCCGAGGACGGCTGGATCGGGCACATCCTGCAGATCGGCGCCTTGACCGTCGGGATCAGCGGCTCGACCGGGCGCTGCGTGATGGTGACCATGCGCCAGCCCGGGCTCGGCTTCGCTCCCGGGATCCTCGGCGAGCTCTCACGTGGCGCAGGTGGCCTGTTCGGCGTCTACGGCCGCGTGCTCGAAGAAGGGCGTGTCCAGGTGGGCGACGACGTCTCGCTCGTCGGCTGACAGGATCGTCGTCGTGGAGCCCGCTCGGCTGGAGCCTGCCCGGGTGGACCGGTGGCTCTGGGCGGTCCGGGTCTTCAAGACGCGCGCGGAGGCGACCGGCGCCTGCAAGGGCGGTCACGTCCGGGTGAACGATGCCGTCGCGAAGCCCGCTACCAGGGTCCGGCCGGGCGACCGCGTCGCTGCGCACGTTCACGGAAGGGACCGGCTCCTCGAGGTCGTGAACCCGATCGGAACGCGCGTCGGCGCGTCGCAGGCGATCACCTGCCTCCTCGACCACACTCCGCCCGTCCCCGCACGTGAGGACGCCCCATTCGCGAGGACATCCGGGAGCGGCCGCCCCACCAAGCGTGATCGCCGGAAGCTCGACCGCCTCCGTCGCTGATCTGCGCCGGCGACGTCGCTCAGACCTCGTAGTCGCTCCGGTCGACGAGATGGTGGATCGGCTCTCCCTTGAGCGCTCTCGCGACGTTGGCCGCCGCCTCGTATGCCGCATCCAGCATCGATCCGTCGGTGATACCCGAATTGTGCGGCGACCCGAGCACGTTCGCCAGGTCGAGAAAGCCGAGCCGCGGGGAGAAGGGGCGGCCGCCGCGGGGCTCGTCCCACCAGACGTCGATCCCTGCCTGGAACGTCGGGTGCTCGACGAGGTGCTCGTACAGGGCGTCCTCGTCGACGATGGCCGCCCGGGCGACGTTCACCAAGATGGCGTCGGACTTCATTCGCGACAGCTCGCGCTTTCCGAGGAGCCGGCGGGTGGCCCGGGTGAGCGGGAGTGAGACCACCACGATGTCCGCCCCCTCGAGCGCGGCGTCGAGCGCGTCGAGCGAGCCGACGTACTCCACCCACTCGTCGGCGATCGGTGCACGGGCGACCGCGCGGACACGTGCCCCGAGGGCTCTGAAGAGCAGCCCGCTCGCGCGGCCGATGCCGCCGAACCCGAGGATGCTCACGACCGAGCCTCGGATCTCGCGGTTCGACGTGTGCTGGTCGAAGATTCCGGAGCAGAGGTCGGCGTGGCGTTGCGGCAGGTGCTTCGCCAGCGCGAGCGACATCGCCAGCACGTGCTCGGACATGGGCCCGGCGTAGCACCCGGCGTTCGACGCTACCGGCACGCCCTGTGGGATCCGGGAGAACGGCACCTGGTCGACCCCGGCGGACAGCAGCTGGAGAAGCCGCGCCGAGCCCAGTCCGGCGTAGTCGTCGGGACCGGCCAGCTCCTGCTCGGGCATCCACGCGAGCACCACGTCGGGCGCATGGAGCGCCTTCGCTCGGGCTTCGGGGTCGAGGTCCGCGAGGAACGTGACATCGGCCAGGTGGCCGATCGTGGCGGAGATCGCTTCGCGCATCGGCGGCGGGGGCGCGACGGTCACGAGCACCTGGGCGCGGCGCGCGCTCGAGCGCGCGCTCAAGCCGGCGGTCCTGCGACGGTGACGAGCGTCCCGATCGGCGTGTCGGGCCAGACGCGTCCGGCTGTCGAGATCGACATCTCCACACAGCCGTTCGACTGGGGGAAGCCGTACGCGGCACGCGGGTAGCCATGGAGCGCCTCTCCGCCGTCGAAGTAGCTCGCCCACGGCACTGTCACGTCGTACGTGGATCCTGTCACGTCGGCTCCCCGCATGTTGGAGACCTGCAGGTGCTCGAACACCTCGTACGTCCCGTCTGTCGTGGGAGCGCCGCCCACCCCGGTATTGCAGGGCACGTTGGCGAAGGTGAGCACCCCGTTCACCCATACTGTGAGGTGCTCGGGCAGGGTCTTGTCGACGAGGACGTACGTGAGCGGTTCGGCGTCGGTCTTCCCTGCCGCGACGTCGGCGAACAAGGCGGCCCAGACTGCCGGGCCGGCCGTGCCGTCGACCTCGAGCCCGTTCTGTGTCTCGAAAGCCAGAAGCGCGCCTTTCGTGAGCGCGGTGGCGTGCGCCGGTGACCACTGGCTCGTAAACGCCGCGGGGAAGCCACCGTCGCGCCACGCGAACGCCCCCGGCTGGGCCAGCGCCATCCCGGCTGGCGAAGGTGTCGCTCCCGCGAAGGTGAGCGGCAGGTAGCCGAGCTTCGCGAGCAACTGCTGGAGCCGGAGCACACTTCCCGGGGAGACGGTGAACGACGACGCGACGGACGCGGCGAGCGCAGGCCCGCGGCGCGCCCGGACGCCGGAGGCGCCGCCCCGGACCGTGACCGTGTACGTGGCTGACGGCGTGAAGGAGGCTGACGGCGTGAAGAGCAGCTCGGAAGGGGTCAGGCGCTGCCAGCTCCCCGGCACCTCCGGGCTCAACGACGGGGCCGGCGAGGCGGATGCCAGGGGGGCCGAGAACGTCACCGCGACCGTCGTATCCGGG
>JBOGGB010000538.1:0-3621 GCA_050743605.1 Acidimicrobiales bacterium | reverse complement strand
TCGCACGCCTGACCGACGAAGGAGGCACCCGGGTGGGAGTCGAAGGGCAGGAGTCGAAGGCAGGACTCGTCAACATCGACAGGACGCCACGCTGACCAGCGCTTTCGCTGCTCGCCCACGCTCGCTTCGGCGGGGAAGCCTCGAGCGCCGGCGTCGGAGGCGCCATCGTCCGAGGCCGTCCCCGCGGAAACGCCGATCTACCCGTTGCCGGCGAGCTCGAACCGCGAGTGTCCGTCCAGGGCCTACGGCGTCGGTGGCCGCGGGTACGCGTCGGTGGCCGCGGGTACAAGTCAGCACATCAGCGCAGCGACGGCGTCGTGCGCGACCAGGTCGTCCGTCCCGGCGGCACGACGTCGAAGAGGAGGCGATCATGGCAGGCCAGACAGCCCACGCGACGCACGAGCCCGACCGCATGCCCACCGAAGACGAAGAGGTGGCGGCAGAGCGCTCGACCGAGGAGCTGCGTACCTCTGGAGAGGAGGCCTCGGTCGCCGAGCACTACCGCGACATGGTCCGCCGTGGCGTGGAGCAGGAGGGTGAGGGCCGCATCGAGTAGCGAACCGACCGCGCGGCGGCGATCGGCATCGCGCGATCGGACCCCACTGCGAGCCGCCTCAGGGTGCCACTCCTTGGGCGCCCCCAGACTCGAGCTGGAGCCTTGCGAGCTCCTCCTCCACCCGAGCGTTGTGCTCGATCTCGTCGAGCCTCGCCCTGCGCGGCGACCATCTCCCCGCCATGAACAGCACCAGCGGGATGAAGAGCACCTCGCCCCCGACGCACACCCACCACCAGTGCTGCCACTCGGACGGTGCCGCTGCGCTTGCAGCCAGCACCTGGTGCAGCTGTGAGGCGTGCGTTTGGAAGAAGGCGATCTCGTGGGGAATGCGCGGGTCGTGCGCGACGGTAAGGAGGTTCTTCAGGCCGACCTCCTTCACCGCCTTGGCCAGGAGCGACGCCGGGATCTTCGAGGCGGGGTACTTGTTCAGCTGGGTGAAGAGCGCCTGGTGCGCGAGGACGATCTTGATCGTCGGATCTGCCTTCTGGATCGCGAGCGCCCTCTTGCCGAGGGTCGCGTACCGGACCACCGCTGTCGTCGAGGAGACCACGTAGGGCAGGATGAACACCGAGATCGCGACGGTGGCCCGGAGCACCCAGCCCCAGACTGCGAGGCCGTGCGCCGTGAGCGCCGGGTTCCGACGCTCGACGGTCTCGGTGAAGCTCGCCATCCAGGGTGCGAACGCGATCGCGAGGAAGATCGCGAGCACCGCGACGACCCAGGCGAGGGTGTAGTAGCCCGTGTGAGGAGCGGTTGCCAGGCCGAGGTAGACGATGGTCATGGCGATGGCGCCGGCGGCGCCCAGGATCATGAAGGGCTTGCGCACGCGAAGGCGGTCGGACACGACGCCCACCACCACGAGGGTGATCGCGTTCGCCAACCACCACCAGTTGCCGAGCGAATTCGCCTGTGAAGGGGTGAAGCTGAAGATGCTCTCGAAGTAGACAGGGTTGAACCCGACGGCGGTGTAGTAGATGATCAGCAAGAGGCTGATCGCCACCGCGGACAGCACCACGTCCACCCGGAGCACTTGGCGCCAGGGTCGGCGCCACGCCACCTGCACGTCGATGCCCTTCGCCCTCGCCTCGATGAGGGTCCGGTCGCGGATGTTCACCATGAGCTGATCACGAAGGTTCGGAGACAGCTCGCGCAGGCCGAGGAGCGCTGCGAGGAAGATGACGACGCCGGCGATGCCACAGATCGTGAGCTGGTCCTGCCAGGCGACCAGGTGGCTCAGGGTGTGGCTGGCAACCTCCGCGACGGCCAGGCTGCCGACGACCGGCCCGAGGGTCCAGAAGCCCATCGCAGAGGCACGTCCGAGCTGCGGGGAGAAGTCGCGGACGAGCGCAGGGGTCGCCACCAGGATGATGCCCTCGACGAAGCCCACCGCGGAGTAGGCGACCGCGAACGTCCACTCGTTAGGCGCATGCGGCATGGCGAACAACGTGAGGAGGGCCGTCACCCCGAGGCCGTACGCCACGAGGTTCGCGCGGCCCCAGCGGTCGGCCAGTCCGGCGAGGACGGAAGTGAAGGCGCCGATCGCGTTCAGCGCCACCGTCGTGTCCACGTAGAAGCGGAACGACATGTGGTAGTGCGCGAGGATCTGCGGCGCGACCCCGCCCGGCACGTACAGTTGGTAGTAGAGCACGACCGTGGCGAGAACCACGATCCCCAGGTAGAAGAATCGGCGGGCCGAGCTCGGGTAGCGATCGAGCTGACGGTGCCACAGCATTCGTGAGAGGACCGTCCCTGCCTGTTGGTCAGCGCCGCCAACCATCGTCGCTCTCCCTCCCGTCGCCGGGTCCCCAATGAACGAGCGTCACCGCGCTTGCAACTACCGTATCCCGCAGGATCGGAGAAGCGGTGGTTCCATGCTCCCGGCCGGCGCACCCCCCTCCTCGGCGACTGCCTCAGGCCGAGGCAGTCGCCGTCATCCCTCCTCGATAGCGAGGATGCGTTGGGCGAGGAAAGCCTCTGGGTCATTGGCGCGCTCGACGAGGAGGTCGTGCAGCTCCGGGTGGGTGAGCACGAGGAACTGGTCGTGGCGGATGGCCTCGACCACCATGTCCCCGACGGCCATGGGGTCCGCCGGCGTCATTCCCTTGATCGGCGGGCGCATGCGGACGGGCGCCCCGGAGAAGGTGACCTGCTGGCGGAAGTTGGTCGCCACCGGTCCCGGGCACAGGCAGGTGATGCCAACGTGCCGAGGATGTAGGTACAGCGCGAGCGCCTCGCTGAGAGCGATCACGGCGGCCTTGCTCACCGAGTAGGGCATCCGCTCGTACGCGTACTGGAAGAGGCCCGCTGCGGACGCCGTGTTCACCACGTGACCGCTCCCCTGTTCGAGCAAGAGAGGCAAGAAGGTGGCGTTGCTCCGCACGATGGAGAGGAGGTTGGTGCTCATCGTCCGCTCCCACTCGTGCAGGGGGATCTCCTCGGGTACACCGGCTGCCACGACCCCGACGTTGTTCATGACGATGTCGATCCGCCCGAGACGGCGCAAGATCATGTCTCGGGCGGTCTCGAAGGCCGTGAGGTCCGTCACGTCGAGGGCCATCCCGAAACAATCAGTGCCGCGCCAGGACGCCTCGTCGGCCGCCGCCATCGCGCGGTCACGGTCGACGTCGGCGACCGCGACGTGGGCCCCGGCCGCCGCCAGGGCGAGGGCGGCCCCCCGCCCGATCCCGCTCCCGCCACCGGTGATCAGCGCGACCTTGCCCAGCAGGTCCTCCATCAGTTCGCTCCGTCAGCCGGCAGGGACGCCATGGCCGGCATCTTCGCAGGTCTCGGGCCCCATCCGTGACCGCCCCGCCACGATCCTTCGCGCGAGCACCTCGAGGTTCCAGGTGAGCACCTCGCGCACTCCCGGGATCCTCACGACCACCCGAGCGGCTCCGGGCAGGTACCGCGGCCGCGCGTCGAGGACCTCGAGGAGCGGATGCGCCGAGAGGCGGCGGAGCACGGTGCCGACATGCAGCGGGAACAGCGACTCGCCGTACACGTTCTTCGGCTCGCACCCGGCGCGTGCGGCATAGCGTCGCCGGGCGCGCTCGCCACCGGCGTAG
>JBOGGB010000537.1:0-6880 GCA_050743605.1 Acidimicrobiales bacterium | reverse complement strand
CACGGATCGCCGGCGGGAGGGTGGGCGTCGAGGCGAGGTCGCGATGGCGCTCGGAGGCGACCGAAGTGAGACTGGCCGGCTGTCGCCTGTGCGAATCGAGGGCATCGAGGGGCGAAGCGGCCAGCGTAGGGCCCGCGTAGGAATCGTGGGGCGACGCGGCGCTTTTGCGCCTGGCGCTCGGACCATTTGACAGCCGGTCACCTTCGTCTCAGAATCGTCACACAAGTGCACCGCCAACGGCAGAGTCGGCACTGCGGGCGGGAAGGAGGGGAGTGCCTGTGCCGGCAGAGGTGCGCAACGCGTATCCCGCCGACCCTGGTCGGCGATCCCTCGATTTTCCAACCCGGGATGCGACCGACACCCGCCCTCAGGTGCACCGCACCCATCCCGTACGACAGGAGGTGGACGTCCCTATGCCAAGAACCCTGAAGCTCCGTCGTGCGACGACCGTCCGCGCTCGCGCGGCACTCGCCTTCGGTGTGGCCGCGTCCCTCGCGGTCTCGCTCTGTTGCGTCGTCGCCACCGGTGCGGCGAGTGCCTCGGCACGCCTGACAAAGGCCCCGGGGTCGGCCACGAGCGGCACAATCACCTTCTGGGCCAACCCGATCACGACAGCCAAGCCGGACCCACGCACGGTGCTGGTCGACGACTTCGAGAAGAAGTACCCGCACATCCACGTGAAGATCGTCTCGGCTCCGACGAACTCGACAACCGACCGGGCGACCCTCACCACCGAGATCGCAGGCGGCGCGGGACCGGACGTCTACTCGGGGACAGTGACGTGGCCGGCCGAGTTCGGCGCGCACGGCTTCGCGGTGAACCTCGCGAAGTACCTCCCGAAGAGCTACTTCAACACGTTCGCCTCCGGCCTGGTGGCAGGCGCGACCTACAAAGGCCAGGTGCTCGCTGCGCCCTACTACACCACAATGGGGCTCCTCTACTACCGGAAGGACCTTCTCGCCAAGGACCACCTTGCCGTGCCCAAGACCTGGGCGCAGCTCAAGGCTGACGCGAAGCTGATGCAGTCCAAGGGCCAGGTGAAGTACGGCTTGGTGTTCCAGTCCGCCGACTACGAAGGCGCGACGTGCGACTACCTCGAGTACCTGACCGACGCCGGCGGCAAGGTGTTGAACGCCTCCGACACCAAGGCCGTCCTCACCGCCAACAGCGACGCGACTAAGGCGCTCACAACCATGGTGTCGTGGGTGAAGACTGGGATCAGCCCGAAGGCCGAGTCGACCTACGAGGAAGCCACATCGATGGCGACATTCAGGGAGGGCAACGCGGCATTTCTACGGAACTGGCCGTACGCGTACGCGACATCCCAGGGCAAGGGATCCGCGGTCGTCGGAAAGGTCGGGGTCGCGCCGCTGCCGACGTACACAGCGAAGCACTACGCCGGCTATTCGACGGTCGGTGGGTGGGATCTCTTCGTCAACCCGCACTCGAAGAACATCGCCGCTGACCTCACCTTCGTGAAGTACATCACTGGCAAGTCAGCTCAGACCGACCTGGCCACGAAGTGGTCGCAGATCCCCACGATCTCCTCGGTCCAGAAGTCGCCTGCCGTGAAGAAGGTCAACCCGGTGCTCGCGATCATCTCCGGCACCAGGCTCGTCGCGCGGCCGTCCGGCACGCCCGACTACGCGCAGGTCAGCCAGGCGCTGTACCAGAACGTCAGCGCGGCCGTGGCCGGCACCGAGTCGGTCAAGGCGGCGATCATCAAGGCGAACGTGACGATCAACTCGGATCTCGCGAGCTCGAAGCTCTGAGCTGTCGGGCGGCGGGCTCGACGACGTTCGGGTCCGCCGCCCCGCTCACCGAGGGATGCGCGTAAAGGCTCTACCCGCATAGTCGACGCACCCGGCCGTTGGGAGCCGCGCACACGGTCGGTTCGCCGTGGCCCCCTGCCTCCCGCGTTTCCTCCTGCTTCCGCCGCTTCCGTCTGGCAGGATGTCGGGGCTCCCCAGGGGGGCCGGGACAAGGAGCCCCATGGCCGTCACCAGCATCCCGCCGGTCACCGCGCCACCAGCAGGTGGCCCGCCGCCCACGCCCCGGTTCGTGGGCCGACCCGACGCCTTCCGGCGCCGGCTCGCCCGGATCGGGTGGGCGTTCACGGCTCCGAGTCTCGTCCTCGTGGGCGTCGTCACGATCTTCCCGATCGTCTTCTCGATCGTGATGAGCCTCACGCACGTGTCAGTGACAGCCTCGGGCTTCCACATCGGGAGCTTCACGTGGGGGAACTACTCGCTCGTCCTGAAGAGCGGGACATGGCAGTACGCGCTCTGGTTCACGGTCGTCTACACCGTTGTCACCGTCATCGCCGAGCTGCTCATCGGGACGTGCATCGCCCTCGTGCTCGAGCGGCTCGTCCGCGGCCGCGGCATCCTTATGGCGCTCCTGTTGATCCCGTGGTCGCTCATCACGGTCATCTCGGCGGAGCTGTGGAAGTACATCTACGACCCGACGTTCGGGATCGCCGATCGGTTCTTTCAGGCCGTCGGAATGGGGCAGCCCGTCATCCTCGGGTCGAACCTCTCGGCCATCATCGCCATGATGGTCGCCGACGTCTGGAAGACCACCCCGTTCGTGGCCATCATCGTGCTCGCCGGGCTCATGATGATCCCTCAGGAGCTCTACGAAGCGGCCGACGTGGACGGGGCGAGTAGCTGGACGATGTTCTGGAGGGTCACCTTCCCGCTCCTGCGCCCGACCATCGCCCTGGCCGTCCTCTTCCGGGTGCTCCAGGCGTTCGGGCTCTTCGACCTGCCCTATGTCCTCACCCAGGGTGGTCCGGGCAATTCGACGACGCCCCTCGCGATCTTGGGTTACGACGTTATGTTCAAGAACCTGTCGTTCGGGCCCGGAGCCGCCATCGCCACCAGCACGGCCATGCTCGTGGTGCTGGGGTGCTTCTTGTTCCTCAGGGTCTTCCGGGCACAGGTGGGGAAGGAGGAGCTCTGATGCGGACCCGGCGCCGTCATGGCTGGCGTCGCTACGTGAATCTCCTCACGGTGGCGACGACCCTCACGGTGCTGTTCGTGGTGCTCCCGATCCTGTGGATGATCGTGAGCAGCTTCAAGGGACCGGGGTCAATCAACACGTCCGTGATTCTCCCACACCCGTTCACAACCGTGAACTACGACACAGCCTTCGTGCAGTACGACTTCGGGAGGGCCATCCTCACGTCGGCCATCGTCACGGTCTGTTCCACGGTCCTCGTCCTCGGGGTCGGGACCCTGGCAGGGTACGGGCTTGCGCGCACCCCTATGCGGGGGAAGTTCCCGATCATGGTGGCGCTCCTCATGATCTCGGTCTTCCCTGCGATCGCGGTGATCGCCCCACTGTTCCTCATCATGCGCGAGATCGGCTGGCTGAACAGCTACGAGGCGCTGATCCTGCCGTACTCGGCGTTCAACCTTCCCTTCGCCATCTGGATCCTGCGCAACTACTTCCTCGGGATCCCCAAGGAGATGGAGGAGACCGGGCGTATCGACGGCGCGTCGGCGTTGAGGACCGTGTGGTCGATCGTGCTGCCCCAGGCGAAGCCCGGGCTGTTCACCGCGGGGATCTTCTGCTTCACCGCTTGCTGGACGGAGTTCCTCATGGCGCTGTCGTTCAACCCGACATTGAAGACGATCCCTGTCGACCTCTCCACCGTCGGAACGATCTTCGAAGCACCGTTCGGGATCATCTTCGCGGCCAGTTGCGTGGCGACCGTGCCCATCGCGATCCTCGTCCTCGCCTTCCGCAAGTCGGTGGTGTCCGGGTTGACCGCCGGAGCCGTTAAGGGGTGAGCAGGTAGGTGCATGGGCGTGGCAGAGCCGTAGACGGAGCGAGGGTGGGAGAGACACGTGGCTGACGTGGAGCTGGAGAATGTCATCAAGGTGTACCCGAACGGCTTCACCGCGGTGCACGAGTTCGACCTCACAATTGCAGACGGAGAGTTCATGGTCCTTGTCGGACCTTCGGGTTGTGGCAAGACCACGCTGTTGCGGATGATCGCCGGGCTGGAGGACATCACGGGCGGGGCCATCAAGATCGGCTCGAAGGTGGTGAACGACCTCACCCCGAAAGAACGCGACATCGCGATGGTGTTCCAGAACTATGCCCTCTACCCTCACATGACGGTCGCGGAGAACATCGGTTTCGCGCTCAAGCTCCGGAAGCTGCCCAAGGCCGAGATCCAGAGGAAGGTGACGGAGGCGGGCCACATCCTGGGTCTGACCGAGTGGCTGGAGCGCAAGCCGGCCCAGCTGTCGGGAGGCCAGCGCCAACGGGTGGCGATGGGCCGGGCGATCGTGCGCGAGCCGGCGGTGTTCCTGATGGACGAGCCGCTCTCGAACCTCGACGCGAAGCTGCGGGTCCAGATGCGTGCTGAGGTGAGCCGTATCCAGCGCCGATTGGGGGTAGCGACGGCGTACGTGACGCACGACCAGATCGAAGCGATGACGATGGGGGACCGGGTTGCCGTCATGCGAGACGGCTACCTCCAGCAGTGCGACAGCCCCCAGGTCCTCTATGACGAGCCGACCAACATCTTCGTCGCGGCATTCATCGGCTCTCCCGCGATGAACCTTTACCAGGGGACCGTAGAACCCGGCGCAGCCGGTGTGCGCCTGGGCTCCCAGACGGTCCCG
The DNA here is from genome assembly GCA_050743605.1 of Acidimicrobiales bacterium. Classification (GTDB taxonomy): domain Bacteria; phylum Actinomycetota; class Acidimicrobiia; order Acidimicrobiales; family RAAP-2; genus JAJYVT01. The sequence continues at coordinate 2,240 of JBOGGB010000537.1, read as the reverse complement.
ATCTCCGACGCGGAGCGGATCGCCCATCCCGCCCTTCCTCGCTACGCGGGGCGCTCGATCGTCGTGGGGTTGCGCCCCGAGCACCTCCCCGCAGCGGGTCCCGGCGACGGCGACCGGCCCGTGCTCGAAGGCGATGTGGACCTGGTGGAGGCTCTGGGCAGCGAGTTGTTGGTGCACTTCACGATCGATGCCGAGCGGGTCCTCGCCGAGGGTGCCCACGAAGATGACGCCGAGGGGCTCTTGAAGCGGGGAGAGGGAGTTGCCCGGGTCGACCCCAGGGCGTCGATGCAGCCCGGATCCAGGGCGAGATTCGTGGTCGACGTGGAACGCATGCAGTTCTTCGACCCCGAATCGGGCGTCGCGATCAAAGACTGACCGTCGGCGCCGGCGGCGCGCGAAGCTCCCGGGGGGAGTCGGCCCCGCAGTTACTCTGGCTCCGGTCTGCGTTCGACAGGTGCTGTCGTGAGGTCTCTGTGAGGCGAGGTACTGTTTGATGGGGAGGGAGTCGCGTCATCGCGCTCCGGTGGCCGTCGACGCGTCGGTCCCGCCGTCACGGTTCGAGCCCTGCCGGGGGTCGCGGGGATGGCCGCGGCGGCGCTGGGGCTCGCACTCACGCTCGCAGCGGCACTGGCCGGCGCGGCCGGAGGCGTGGCGGCGTCACCGCACGCGACCCGTGCGCGCCAACGTGCGACCGTGTGGCTCTGCCGTCCGGGTCTCGCCGACGACTCGTGCACCGTACCGCTCGCGACCACGTCGATCTCGGCGACCGGGAAGCGCACCGTCGAGACCTCGTCGGCCAACTCGGGCTCTCCGTTCGACTGCTTCTACGTCTACCCCGGTGAGCAGCGAGCCCGAAGAGAACGCCAACCTCGTCGTCCAGACTGCCGAACGCGACGCCGCGATCGTCCAGGCATCTCCGTTCTCCCAGCTCTGCCAGGTGTGAGCTCCCATGTACCGGCTGGCTGCAGCCCCGTGAGGCAGGCGGCCAGGAGCAGATCGTCCGGAGCTACTCCTCAGAAGCGCTCGATCTCCGTGGCCGGTCCCATCACGACGATCGGCCTCGCTGCCGGGACCAGCCAGCGCAGGAGGTCGTCCAGCTCCGTGAGTGGAAGCGAGACGCAGCCTTCGGTCGCGTACCCGAGTGTCGCGTGGAGGAAGATGGCCGAGCCGGCGCCCGCGACGACGGGCGAGGTGTTGTAGTCGATCACCGCGAAGCTCGGGTACGCGCGCGCTTCCTCCCAGAGCGCCTCACTGCCCCCGCCAAATCCGGGATCCTCACCACAGGGTACGTGCTGGAACCTATTGTACTGCGGCGAGCCGGGTGTCTCGTCCCACCAGTCGCCGCACACGAGCCGCCGGTAGCCGTACCTCACTCCCGGGTTGGCCGCGTTGCCGTACATCACCGGACCGATGCCGTATGCGCCCGTGGGAGTGGTGTCGTCCCCCTCCACCTTGTGATCGGAGAAGCCGTTCGCTCCGATACGAGCGTTCCAGGGGCCGAAGACGCGGTGCCAGCACGATCCGTGACGTCGCCAGGCGGAGATGGTCGCGTAGGTGCTCGCGTAGTCTGGGCTCTCGACCGTGATCAGCTGCGCGGCCCGGCTCGTCGACGCGAGACGGTTCGCCAAGCTCGGTGCGCATCGCGGTGAGGCGGCACCGGCAACCCTCGACGACGTCTCGTACCGGTTCGGCCCCTCGAGGCTTGCCGCAACCGCCGTGGAGGTCGCGATCGAGGGAGCGACGACGAGCGCGACGACCGAAGCGACGACGAGGCCTCTTCGGCTGGAGCGCCTGCGGGGAGCGATCCGCAGACGGTACCCCCGCTGCGGGAAAAGGAACCCTGAGATCGCACGGGACCACCGGCGACGGAAGACCGGAGATTCGACCTGCGTCACTCCGCTTGGTCCGCCGACCGCAACGCAGGCATGTCGGTCGTTGGAGTGGGGCTCGCGTGCTCGTCGACGCACGGGTCGTCTCCTGATCGCCTGGGTCGTCGACGCGTCCACTTCTTCGGCCGACCGTTTCTCGAGAGCTCGAAGAGGTACCGGTTGTAGGCATCCAGCTCTTCGTCGACGCTCGACTTGACGTCGGTAACCTCGGCGTCGATCACCCCCACCGCATCGCCGGCATGCTCGCCTTCACGGATCGCCGGCGGGAGGGTGGGCGTCGAGGCGAGGTCGCGATGGCGCTCGGAGGCGACCGAAGTGAGACTGGCCGGCTGTCGCCTGTGCGAATCGAGG
>JBOGGB010000536.1:0-9181 GCA_050743605.1 Acidimicrobiales bacterium | reverse complement strand
CACGGATCGCCGGCGGGAGGGTGGGCGTCGAGGCGAGGTCGCGATGGCGCTCGGAGGCGACCGAAGTGAGACTGGCCGGCTGTCGCCTGTGCGAATCGAGGGCATCGAGGGGCGAAGCGGCCAGCGTTGGGCGTGCGGCCTCACGGCTGGCGCGCTGCACTTCGCGAGACAGCGCCTTGTCCGTGGCCCAGCCGGGGATCTCGTGGAATGGCCTTCCCTCGGCATCGGCAGCTGCCCGTTGCTTCGCCGCCCACAGGCGGTCGAAGGGCGTACTCTGGTCGTGGATCAGCTTCCACCAGATGTACACGGCGTAAACGGCGAAGAAGGGCCATTCCACCGTGTACACCCAGCTCAGGTCGTTGCCTCCGAGCGCGACGTGGTACTGCCACCAGCCTGCGACGAGGAACCCGGGTACGAGGACCACGACGAGTACGTGGAGACCGATACAACGCCACGTGAGGTACTTCCTCATGCTCGCTCGACTCTACTAAGCAGGAGACCTCCCCTCCGAGCGGCGCTGCGATGTGAGGCACTGGCCGTTTCCCGAAATCGTCGACGCTCGACGCCCGATCTTCACCGGGTCGATCCGTCGGTCTTCGGTTAAGCTCGGGCTCGGTGAGCATTCGGCCCCTCTCCGTCGGCGAGATGACCGAGCTCGGGCCGCGCTGCACCCACGCCTTGCAGGCGACCGTCCCTCCATGGGGGCTCTGAGCTTCAAGCGAGGCGGCGCCCTCACGGTGAGCGTGCTCGTCGCGTGCGCGCTCGCAGCCGGCCTAGCCATCTCCATAACGATCGGTCCATCAGGCCGGGGAGTGGGCCACCACCTCCAGCAGCCGGGGTCGCACCCGTCGCGGACAACCACGTACCTCACCGAGTCGCAGTGCCTCGCCACACCTTCCATCCGACTGCCGTGCTACGACCCCGTCCAGATCGAGACGGCGTACGACGAGGAGCCGCTGCTCGCAGAGGGAGTCGACGGACGGGGCGAGACGATCGCCATCGTGGACTCATTCGGCTCGCCGACGATTCGCCGCGACCTCGACACGTTCGACGCGCAGTTCGTGCTCCCCTCACCTCCCAGCCTGCGAATCATCCAACCCGCGGGTGCAGTTTCCGCGTACGACCCCAAGACAACAACAATGGTCGGCTGGGCAGGGGAGACGACCCTCGACGTGGAATGGGCGCACGCCGCAGCACCAGGGGCCAACCTCCTCCTCGTGGAGACCCCCGTCTCCGAGACCGAAGGGACAATCGGGTTCCCCGAGATCGTGGCCGCGGAGAACTACGTCGTTCGACACCGTCTCGCTGACGTCATCAGCCAGAGCTTCGGCGCGAACGAGAGGACGTTCTCTTCTGCGAGCATGCTCGAGTCGCTTCGCAGTGCCTTCGTCGCCGCCGCAGCCGCGCGCGTAACGGTCGTTGCTTCCACCGGCGACACAGGCGTGAGCGACTACACGACAGCGACAGGCAAGACCCTCTCGACGACGCCGACGGTCACATGGCCTGCTAGCGATCCTCTCGTCACGGCCGTCGGCGGGACGCAGATCAGCCTGAGCGCCTCCGGCGCGCGCACCGCTCCGGATCGGGTGTGGAACGACTCGTACAATGCCGTGGCGAACCGGTTCGTGTTCGGCACATCCCAGCCCCATGCGAATGCCTCCGGGGGCGGGCTCTCCTCGGTCTTCTCGACGCCTTCATACCAGCAGGGCGTTGCAGATGTGGTGGGTGACCATCGTGGCATTCCCGATATCTCGATGAGTGCCGCGTGCTCCGGACTGGTCGACACCTACCAGAGCTTTGGGGGCCCGACACCCCCCGGCTGGTACTACGTGTGCGGGACGAGCGAGTCGGCACCGTTGTTCGCAGGGATCGTCGCCCTCGCAGACCAGGAGGCGCATCGCAGCCTCGGGTGCATCGACCCGGCGCTCTATGCGATGAAACGGGCGCACGATCGGGGGATCGTTCCCGTGACGAGGGGCGACAACAGCGTGTCATTCGAACAGGGAGGCAGCGAGCACACGATCGTCGGCTACAAAGCTTCGGCAGGCTACGACCTCGCGACGGGGCTCGGTACTGTCGACGCCGCCGAGTTCGTGCCTGAGCTGGTTCACGCAGTGGCCGCTGTGGGTTCTTCGGTCAGCTACGGCTTCCTTCAGCGCCTGCCCACTGGCGGCGCCGAGAACGGTGGTCGGGGCTAGAGCGAAGAGGACCGATCAGCTCTCCGACGGGAGGTTCCCGCGAAGGCCAAGTTTCTCCTCGATCCGCTCTGCGCCGGTCTGCCAGTGCCAGTCAGCCGCCGGCGCGGCTTCTTCTAGGAGAAGGTCGGAACCAAGCAGATTGCGGACTGCTGCCTCGAGCTCGCGTGGCGTCGACGCGCCAACCGCGGTCACGGTGCCGTCGGCGTCGACGAGGACGTTGGTGGGCACACCTCGGATCCCGAGTTGCTCGACGAGCGCCCCTGCCTCGTCCACGAGAACGGTGCCCTTCACGCCCCACAGCTCGCAGAATGTCCGGGCCTCGGCGAAAGCCTCCCTCCCCTCCCAGACGTCCACCAAGATGATCTCCAGGCCTGACCGGCCTGCACGTCGACGCAGATCCTCGATGACCGGCGCCTCCGCGTTGCATGGACCTCACCAACTCGCGAAGACGTTGATGACGTACTTGCGCCCTGCCCACTCTCCAAGGTCACGCGGTTGCTCCGTCCACAGGTCCGGCAACGACAGCGCCGGCATCTTGCTTCCGACCATCGGGTGGAGCGTTGAAGGGACCGGGTTCCGCGGGGCCCCCTCGAGCAGGTCGTCGATCACGGTGAGAGTCCCGGAGCCGGCGTTGGCGACCAGGATGCGGCCAGGACGGAGAGGATCCTCGCAGACTCCGCCCGGGGCGTTGCCGACCGGGATCCGCGACCACTCGGCCCCGTCGAGCCCCATCACGCTGACCGTGCCGTCACCCCGGCTGGTGACGTAGAGACGGTCGCCTCGTGAGCCCATCGTGAGCCCCACTGGTGCGTTGGGTACGGTCATTTCGGCGATCTTCGTGCCCGTGCGGCCATCGATACGCGTGATGGTGCTCGCGAGCGAGTCTGCGATGAAGACGCTGCCCGTTTCTTCGTGGATGCCCACCGCGCAGGGGCCGGCCGGAAGCGGGAGCCGCGCGGTGACCTGGAGGGTTGCGCCGTCGACGATGCTCACCGAGGAGGCGACGAAGTTCACGCAGTAGACGTGCCCGGTACGCGGGTCAGCAGCGACCGCTCCGGCTCCGAGCTCCGTCTCTACGACGCCGATCCGTTCCAAGCGGTCGACGTCGACGACACTCATCGTCGAGCCAGCGGCGTCACCGCAGTAGAGGCGGCGGCTCTCGGTGTCGAGGCACAGCCCTGCGGGATAACTGCCGACCGGCACCCTCGCTACCACCGAGCTCTGGTCCACGTCGATGACTGACACCTGATCGGACCTGGAGTCGGCGGTGAAGACCTTCCTCGTCTGCTCGTCCACGACAATGTCGATTGGCTCGCCTCCGACCGGGATTCTCTGGAGGACCTGCAACGCGTCCGGGTCGACCACCGCGACGTAGTTCGACCTCGAGCAGGCGACGTACGCCAGACCGGTCGCACGCTGCACTACGACGCCTTCCGGGTCGAGCCCGACCTCCACCTCCCCGATGATCCGATAGGCCGCGCCCGCGTCGCCAAGGTCGACTCGGCAGCAAGGTCCGACGTCGACGTCCGAGGGAACCGAGAGAAGCGTCTGCAGCCGTGTCCCGGCGCGGCGGAGGTCTCCAACCTCGTCCGGATACTCCAACTCGTCCGGGACGGGCTCGTCGGTCAGGGCCATGCAGCTCTCCTCCTTGGTCGGCATTCGTCGTACCCCGACAGGTGCGCCACGGACCGTGAGCTCCGGCCTGCTGCAGCGCAAGGTCGAAGTGCCGGAGTGCGCATGCAGGTCCCGCACTCTACGCTGCCTGCCGGAGGTGTACAGGCGCCTGGTGGGCCTCCCCGCCTTCAAAGCGGGTGGGACGGGTGATCCCCGTCCGGCGGGTTCGATTCCCGTCCACCTCCGCGATCGCAGGGTGACGGCTCACGTGGCCGGCGGCAAGCGGCGCAGTCCCGTCGCGAGCGTGCTGAGCCCGTGTCCGGTGCAGCTGTCCACGACAAGGTCCAGGCACCGGGTCTGGACCTTGTCTGGACATCTATAGTGGACACCCCGTCGGGGCGATGGGGCGCCGGCAGTCTCGAGGGGCTGCGCTGCGGGGAGGCGAGGAGCGACATGGCCTATCAGCCGGGGTTGGAGTCACCCACCATCTGGCGGTGCTCGGCGTGCGGCGCACTCGTGCATCCCGCCGACGAGGACGCCCCTGTGGCCTGGTGTATGCGATGCCGTCGCATGGTGCAAGGCGTCCCCGACGGTGCCCGGCTCCCAGCCTGAGCATCGCCTCCACTTCGGTCCAGCGCCCCCCGCCACCGCGTCGCTCCGGCCTTCAGCGGGCGACCTGCGCGCGGCGGTCGACCGGGGCGCCAAGGTTCGAGACGTGACTGCGGCAGGTCTCGACTTCCTCTTCTGTGGGATCAATCCGGGCCGATGGTCAGGCGCGGTCGGCCACCACTTCGCGCATCCCGGGAACCGCTTCTGGAAGGCGCTCCATCTCGCGGAGCTCACGGATCGGCAGCTCGAACCTTCAGAGGAGCGCCGCCTTCTCGACTATGGCATCGGGATCACGAACCTCGTTACCCGTACGACCGCGGCAGCAGCCGATCTCGCCCCCGACGAGCTGCGCAAGGGCGCGGTCGCGCTCGATCGGAAGCTGCGCCGGCTTTGTCCCAGCACCGTGGCGTTTCTTGGAATGGGGGCATTCCGGGTCGCTTTCGATCGGCCGCACGCGCCTGTAGGACAGCAGGGGGAGCTCGTCGGGGGAACCCGGGTCTGGGTGCTGCCGAACCCGAGCGGCCTGCAGGCTACCTACGGGCTCATCGAAGTCGTCGAGCTTCTTCGAGCACTGCGCGACTCTGTTCGCGCCGGCCGATGAGGGGCGCCGAAGGTTCACCTCCATCGCCCGGGACTCGCTAGGGTCCCCGTTCATGCGACTCGTCACCTTCCTCGTGCCCGACGAGACGCCCGTCGGCCCGATGACACGCCAACGTACCGGCGTCGTCGATGGGGACGTGCTCGTGGACCTCACCGACCCTTCGATCGGGCTCCCCGGCGATATGACCGCACTTCTCGGGCTCGGCGATGAGGCGTGGGAACGGGCTGCGACCGCTCCGGCCGCGTCGGCGAGGCGGTGGGGCCTCGAGCAGGTGCAACTGCTCGCTCCGGTCACCCTGCCGCCCAAGATCCTCGCGATCGGGATGAACTACCGGGCGCACGTGGAAGAGATGGGGGGCTCCATTCCCGAGCACCAGTACTGGTTCAACAAGCAGCGCACCGCGGTGACTGGGCCGTCCTCGGACATCTACGTCCCTGCTGTCTCCACCCATGTCGACTACGAAGGCGAGCTCGGCATCGTCATCAGGCGCCGGGCGAAGGGAGTGACGGCGAGGCGGTGGCTCGATGCCATCGCCGGCTTCACCGTCGTGAACGACGTGAGCGTGCGCGACTGGCAGGCACACTCTCCGACCTTCACCATGGGCAAGTCGTTCGACACGCACTGCCCGCTCGGGCCGTGGATCGTGACCCCCGACGAGGTGGGCGACGTGCGCACCCTGCGGATCCGGACGTGGGTCAACGGCGAGCTGCGGCAGGACGCGACCACCGAGGACCTGATATTCGGACCCGACGAGATGATCGAGTATCTGACGACGGTGTTCCCGCTCGAGCCCGGGGACGTGCTGTTGACCGGCACTCCCTCGGGAGTCGGGGCGGGGTCCCGGCCGCAGCGGTGGCTGAGATCGGGGGACGTGGTGCGCATCGAGGTCGAACGAGTCGGCATCCTGGAGAACCGAGTCGTCGACGAGCCTCCCGCCGCCCCTCCACCCGTCCCTGTCTACGACGGCTGACCGAGCGGCGGCCCCCCGCCGCACGGACCTGGGCGCGGGCACGGCAGAATGTGGCTATGGAGGTGCGCCCCCAGGGAATGGAACCCGACCACGCCGAGCACGTGACGCTCAGTGAGGAAGAGCGCGCCGCCCGGCTCGAGCAGCTGCAGCGCCTGATGAGCCTCATGAGGCCTGCAGTGCAGGCGGACGGCGGCGACCTCGTGCTGGTCTCGGCCGATGTGGGGTCCGGCGAGGTCGAGGTGAGGCTGCAGGGAGCGTGCAGTTCGTGCGCGATCAGCTCTGCGACCCTGCAGGGTGGGGTCGAGCGGATCCTGAAGGAACGGCTGCCGTGGGTCACGGAGGTCGTGGGAGGGCTCACAGAGACAGTCGATCCGTATGAGAGCGCCGCCCTCGGCAAGGGCGCGTACGTGCCCGGCCTCTAGACCGTCGAAGCCCCTGGCTGATCCCGCGACCTCCGCAGCGCGGTAGGCCCGCCGTCACCGGGCGCGTAACATTAGTTAGAAACACTAAGTACACTTGGGGCATGGCCTCCCGCGTGCCCGCCTCCCTCGAGAGCACCGACGTCGAGCTCCCCGCCAGGCTGCGGGTCGCGGTCACTCGACTGAACCGCCGGCTCCGGCAGGAGTCGGTGACGGGCGTGTCCCCGTCCCAGGAGTCTGCGCTCTCGACGATCAACAGGCTCGGCACTCCGACCCTGGGCGAAGTCGCCCAGGCGGAGCAGGTGCAGCCCCCGACCATGACCAGGGTGATCGCTGCGATGGAGGCCGCCGGGCTGATCGTTCGGGAAGGAGACGAAGGGGATCGCAGGGTGATCAGGGTCCGGCTCACCGCCGATGGGCGGGCCACTATCGAGCGCATCAAGAGCTTGAAGAACGCCTACCTCGCTCGCCAGATCGCCACGCTCGGTCCGGCCGAGCGGGATCGGGCTGGTGCGCTTGCCGCGCTGCTCGAGCGGCTGGTCGAAGACCTATGACCCGTCGGCTGCGAAGGGCCGGCGAGAAGACGTTCGTTGCCCTGCGCGTCCGGAACTTCCGGCTCTACTTCGCCGGTCAGGTGGTGTCGGTGTCCGGCACCTGGATGCAGACCGTCGCGCTCGGTCTTCTCATCCTCTCGCGCGACCTCCGCGGCAACGGGCTCGACGTCGGTGTGGCCACCGCTCTCCAGTACCTGCCGGTCCTCGTGCTCGGCACCTGGGGCGGCGTGGTCGCCGATCGGGTGGACAAGCGGCGCCTCCTCGTCATCGCCCAGGCGGCCGCAGGGGTCCTCGCGCTCGCGCTCGGCCTATTGGCGGGATTCCACGTGGTGAGGCTCTGGGAGGTCTTCCTCCTCGCGACGCTCCTCGGCGTGGTCACGCTCTTCACAAACCCCACGAGGCAGGCGTTCGTGTCGGAGATGGTTGGACGTGAGCTCCTTTCCAACGCGGTCAGCCTGAACAGCGTGCTCATGAACTCGGCCCGCGTGATCGGGCCCGCTATCGGTGGCGTGCTCATCTACACGACCGGGTTCGCGGCCTGCTTTTTCGTGAACGCCGGGTCCTACGTCGCGGTCATCCTCGCCCTGCTCGCGATGCGGCCCTCGGAGATGCACCACAGCGAACGGATCGTGCGCGCACGAGGGCAGGTCCGAGAGGGGCTCCGTTACGCGTGGCGAACCCCGGGGCTGCGAGACCCGCTCCTCGCGATGGCCGTGGTCGGGACGCTCGCCTTCAACTTCACGACGACCCTCCCGCTTCTCGCCGAGTACACGTTCCACGGAGGAGCCGGCACCTACAGCGCCTTCACCGTAGCGATGGGTGCCGGTGCCATCGTCGGCGGTCTCGCCGTCGCACACAGAAGCCGGCCCTCGGCCGCGCTCCTCGGCATGATCGGGCTCGGGTTCGGGGCGATGATGACGCTGGTCGCGCTGGTCCCGACGGAGTCTCTGACCGTAGTCGCGCTCGCTGCCATGGGCGTGTGCAGCCTCTCGTTCAACGCAACGGCGAATGCCACCGTGCAGCTCACGGCCGACCCCTCGATGCGGGGGCGCGTCATGTCGCTCTATGCGATCGCGTTCCTCGGGAGCACGCCGATCGGGGCGCCGCTCATGGGATGGGTCAGCGACTCCACCTCTCCTCGCGTGGCCATCCTCATCGGGGCGCTCGCGACGATCGCCGCGTCTTTCCTGCTGGCCCGGCGCTGGGTGCGGCGGAGCGCGACCACCAGCAGCTTCGCCGAAGCCCCTCATCGGGTGACGCCAGCGTCCGCCGAGGTTCTCGGGGGGGGCTGGAAGGGCGACCCGGGCGCTGCCGAGGCTGCAGCGTCCTAGCGCAAGCGACCTCGCCCAGCCTGCGGGCTGCCGCGCTACGGTTCGGGCCGGTGACCGCGACCGCGCCATCCGTGCGCTTCGTCCACTTCTCGAGCGTGATGCGGCGTCCGCTCGTCGAGTCGACCGGAGACCGCGTCGGGCGTCTCGAAGATCTTGTCGTGCACCTCGGCGCCCCCCACCCACCCGTGGTGGGTGCGGTCGTGCGCCTCGGGGGACGCGATCTCTTCGTCGCGGTCCACCAGATCGGCGGCATCGGGGAGCGAGAGCTGCAGTTCACCGGCAACAGGGTCGACCTTCGACGCTTCGAGCGAAGGCCCGGCGAGCTGCTCCTCGGACGCGACCTTCTCGCCAGACATCTCATCAACGTCGCGGGGGGCCGCCTCATCCGTGCCAACGAGATCTACCTGTGCGAGGTGAGCGGCACCTGGGAGGTCATCGGGGTGGACCCCTCGCGCCGGGGCGTCATTCGGCGTCTCTTCCACGGCCACCTGGGCTCGGGAGGCGAGCCGACCGACGTCGTCGACTGGGCGAGCATCGAGCCCTTCGTCAGCCACGTCCCCACGGCCCGGCTGCGGATCCCCTACCGCAAGCTCGCGCGCCTGCACCCTGCCCAGATCGCCGACCTGGTGGAGGCCGCATCCCACGAGGAAGGAGAGGAGATCATCGAGGCCGTCCGAGCGGATCGGGAACTGGAGGCGGACGTCTTCGAGGAGCTCGATCCCGAGCACCAGATCGAGTTCCTCGAGTCCCGTTCGGACCAGGATGCCGCACGGCTCCTCGCGTCGATGGCGCCCGACGATGCCGCCGACCTCATCATGGAAGCGGACCAGGATCGCCGCCTCCGCCTGCTCGAGGCGCTTCCCCAGCCGCAGCGCCGGAAGGTGC
>JBOGGB010000535.1:0-7677 GCA_050743605.1 Acidimicrobiales bacterium | reverse complement strand
CGCCCCGACCCCGCGCCGCCCGCCCGCCGACGTCAGGCGGGACCCCTCGCGCGGGCGCGCCCCGCCCGCTTCCGAGCGGCTACTCCGCGGGGCGGGCTGCTCGTGCGGCGTGTCCGCACCGTGCGCGTGGTGCTCGCACTCGTGTTGCTCGTCATCGCCGCGCGCCTCGTGGACGTGCAGGTCCTCCACGCGGGGCATTACGAGGCCGAGGCGGCGCAGGAGCTGACGCAGCCGGTGGCGATCCCGGCGCTTCGTGGTGCGATCACGGACCGCGACGGCGTAGTCCTCGAGATGTCGATGCCGACGAAGACGGTCGTCGCCGACGACCTCCAGGTCGAGCACCCTGTCGAAGAGGCTCGTGAGCTCGCTCCGTACCTACATCTCCGTGCGTCGGCCCTCGCGCAGCTCCTCTCCGAGCGCTCGGGGTACGTGCCTGTAGCTCGCGACTTCCCACTCGGGGCGGCGAAGAAGGTCATGGACATGGCGTTCCCCGGGATCACCACGGTCGACAGCTCGGTGAACGTGACGACGGAGGGAGGTGTGGCTTCTCCCGTCCTCGGGGGCGTGAACGCCTCGGGGAGGGGCGACGCGGGCTTAGAGGCGCAGTACAACGGCACGCTTGCGGGCAAGTCCGGCCGAGAGACGCTCCTCGAGTCGCCCCTCGGGGTGCAGCTTCCCGGCACGCCGGTCGCGGAGAAGAGCTCGGCGGTCGCGGGCACCGGGCTCGAGCTGACGCTCGACGAGTCGCTGCAGTACGCCGTCGAGCAGGACCTTGCACAGGAGATGGTGCGGTCGCACGCTGTCAGCGGCGACGCGGTCGTGACGGACACCGCGACCGGCCAAATCCTGGCGATGGTAGACCTCGTGCAGACCCCTGAGTCGAAGACCGTGCTCGAGAAGACGCCCGGGACCACGGTTCCACCTTCCTCGACCTCCTCCACGGCCGTCACAGCCCCGATCCGCGTTGGAGCGGACGGACCCGTCGAAGATGCACCGACGGCTGCAGCGGTCACCCGCCTCTACGAGCCTGGATCGGTGTTCAAGCTCGTGACGTTCTCTGCCGCGCTCGGTGCGGGGGTGATCACCCCGCAGACCACCTACACGGTGCCCGACGAGCGGACGATCGACGGGTACGCGTTTCACGACGCGACACCGCATCCCACCGAAGAGATGACCGCGACCCAGATCCTCGCTCAGTCGTCCAACATCGGCACCTCGGAGGTCGCGCAGCAGCTAGGGGAGGCACGGATCCTCGCACAGGTGAAGCGGCTCGGATTCGGAAAGACAACGGGTCTGCATTTCCCCGGGGCGTCACCGGGGCTCACCGTGACAGCTTCGCAGTGGTCGACAACCGACTACGTCTCACTCCCGATCGGTCAGGTGGACGCGGTGAGCGCGCTCCAGGTCCTGGACGCGTACAACGCTGTGGCGAATGGCGGGACGTTCGTCGCCCCGAAGCTGGTGCGAGCGACGATAGACCCGGGCGGCGCCGTGCAGTCGACGGCGCCGTCGCCTACGCGCAGGGTCTTCTCGCCGTCGGTCGACAAGGATCTCGACTCGATGCTCGAACAGGTCGTCGACGCAGGAACGGGCGTCGCGGCCGCGGTGCCGGGGTACCTGATCGCGGGCAAGACGGGTACCGCGCAGGTCCCCTACGACAATGGCAGGGCCGGGTATGTCACAGGTGCATACGACGCGTCGTTCGTCGGGTTCGCTCCCGCCAACCATCCGGTCCTCTCTGCGATCGTGGTGCTCGACCGTCCGACTCCTATCTTCGGCGGGGCCGTCGCCGCTCCGGTCTTCTCGAAGATCATGACGTACGCGTTGCACCGCTACGACGTCCCCACGACGCCCGGTCTCGACGGCAAGCCGCAGGTCCCGACTCCCAAGACACTCACAGCGCTCGTCCGGGAAGCGACGTGATGCGGCTACCATCCGCTGGAGCCTCGGCTCACGGATGGTCCGTGCCCGTGGCCCTCGAATGCCCTCAGTGCGCATGACCTCCCTGCTCGGCGAGATCGACGTGCTCGAGAGGTCGGGCGACCCCGGCGCGATCGAGGTGACCGGCGTCGAGCACGACAGCCGAAGTGTCGCGCCCGGCGACCTCTTCTGCTGCATCGTGGGCCGCGAGACCGACGGCCACGACCATGCCCCAGAGGCAGTCGAGAGGGGCGCGGTGGCGCTCGTGACGGAGCGCGAGCTGGCACAGCTCCCACGCGAGGTCGCCCAGGTCCGCGTCGAGCCGGGGCAGGGCCGCGCGGCGATGGCGCGTCTCGCGGCAGCCTTCCACGGGCATCCCGCCGCCTCTCTGCTGATGGCGGGCGTGACCGGGACCAACGGAAAGACCACGGTCACGCATCTTCTGGGAGCGGTATTGCAGCATGCGGGGCACCCGACGACGGTGGTCGGCACGCTCACCGGCGTGCGCACCACCCCGGAGTCGACCGATCTCCAACGGATGCTCGCGGCGGCCCGCGACGCACGTCCTGGGGCGCCGCGCCCGGCGGTCGCCATGGAGGTGTCCAGCCATGCCCTGGTCCAGTCCCGCGTCGACGGGGTCCGCTTCGACGTGGCCGTCTTCACGAACCTGAGCCACGACCATCTCGATTTCCACGGAACCATGGAGTCGTACTTCGAGGCGAAGGCGTCGCTGTTCGAGCCGGATCGTGCGAAGGCCGCGGTGCTCGATGCAGACGACCCCTGGGGACGACGGATCCTCGAGCATCTGCGGATCCCTGCGGTCGGGGTCACCCGCGAGGGCGTCAGCGACGTGCAGCTCGGGTGGGGCACCTCTGCGTTCACGTGGCGCCGCCAACGAGTGGCGCTGCCACTGACCGGTCGGGTCAACGTGGCGAACGCACAGCTCGCGGCGGAGGCGGCGCTCTTCCTTGGCGTTCCCCCGGCGGTCGTCGCAGAGGGCCTCTCCACCGCCGGGCCCGTCCCGGGGCGGATGGAGGTTGTGGATGCCGGTACGGCTGGTTTCTCCGTGATCGTCGACTACGCGCACACTCCTGGCGCGCTCGAAGCCGTGCTCGCCGAAGTCCGGCGCATGGCTGCCGAGCGTGCGGGACGGAGCATCGTCGTCTTCGGGTGTGGCGGAGACCGTGACGCCTCGAAACGCCAGGCGATGGGCGCGGTCGCCGCGCGGTCCGCCGACGTCGTCGTCGTCACGTCGGACAATCCGCGTCACGAAGACCCGGCAGCGATCATCGAAGAGGTGCTGCGTGGAGCGGCGGGGGCCGATCCGCAGGTTCGTCCCCGCGTGGAGCCCGAGCGGAGGCGTGCAATCGAGGAGGCCATCACCCTCGCCCGCGCGGGCGATGTCGTGCTCGTGGCCGGCAAGGGACACGAGACCGTCCAGGAGGTGGGAGACCGCCGGCTTCCCTTCGACGACCGCACGGTCGCCTCCCAGGTGCTCGCCGCGCACACGTCCGGCCGGCGAGCTGGCCGGGGCGACTGACCGTGCTGTCCATCATGTCTGCGGGGGCGGCGGCCTTCTGGATCGCGATTCTCGGCACGCCGATCCTCATGCGGTGGCTCTTGCGCAAGCAGATCGGTCAACACATCCGCGAGGAGGCCCCGGCCACCCACACGGCGAAGGCGGGCACTCCCACCATGGGGGGGATCGCGATCGTCGGCGCGGTGGTCGGCGGGTATGTGATCGCCCATTTCGGCACCGAGGTGAAGTTCTCTGCAGAGGGCGTGCTCGTCGTGATCACCGTCGTGCTCTTCGGCGGGATCGGCGCGCTCGACGACTGGATCAAGGTGCGGAACCGCCGGAGCCTCGGTCTGAACAAGCGGGCGAAATTCGCCGCCCAGGTGGTCTTCTCGGTGCTCGTCGCAGAGCTCGCCGTGCACTGGGCGCACACGTCTACTGCCCTGTCGTTCACCCGGATGAGCTCACCCGGCCTCCAGCTCGGCGAAGCGGGCTGGGTCGCCTTCGCAGTCTTCGTCCTCGTGGGAACGTCCAATGCCGTGAACCTGACCGACGGGGTCGACGGCCTCGCGGCGGGATCGTCAGGGTTCTGCTTCTCGGTGCTCGCGATCCTCGGGTACTGGATCTTCCGCCACAGGCACATCTTCCATCTGCTGCCCGCGTACGGGATCGACCTCGCGCTCACCGCGGTCGCGCTCGCCGGAGCCTGCCTCGGCTTCTTGTGGTGGAACGCCGCACCCGCGAAGGTCATCATGGGGGATACGGGATCGCTCGCCCTCGGGTCCGGGCTCGGCGCGCTCTGCCTGCTGTTGAACCTCGACCTACTGCTCCCGATCCTCGGCGGGCTGTTCGTGATCGAGACGCTGTCGGTGATCGGACAGGTGGTGAGCTTCCGCCTCTTCCACCGGCGGATCCTGCGGATGGCGCCGATCCACCATCATTTCGAGCTGATCGGGTGGCCGGAGACCACGGTGATCGTCCGACTGTGGATCTGCGCAGGCCTGTTCGCAGCGCTGGCACTTGGCGTGTTCTACGGCGTCTATCTGACGGTGGCGAACATCTGATGCGGAAGGTCCCCCACACAGGCATCTCCGTCGGCGACGATGGGGCGACGGGATCGGGGAGATCGTGGACGTCGAGAGGGAAGTCCGCATGACGGCGACCAAGTCGGTGGCGCGCCAAGCCCGCGCGGTGGTCCTCCTGCGCGAGATGCCCACTTCCACGATCATCGTGACGCTGGTGGCGGCGCTCTGCGTCCTGGGGACCGTCATGGTCGGGTCCGCGTCCGAGGTCGTCTCCATCGAGGAGTACGGCTCGGCGTGGTCGATCCTCGTCCGCCAGTGCCTGTGGCTCGCGCTCGGCGCTGTGGCGATGATCGTGACGAGCCGCATGGACTACCGCAAGTGGAGGCGGCTCGCGCGCTTGTTCATCCTCGTCGCGTTCGTCGGGCTCCTCCTGGTCCTCGTGCCGCATCTCGCGGTGCAGGCGACAGGGGCGAGCCGGTGGATCGGGTTCGGGTCCTTCGACCTCCAGCCGTCCGAGATCATGAAGCTCGCGCTTGCCGTCTTCGGCGCAGACCTGGTGGCGCGCCGGGAGGCGGCGGGGGGCAGCGAGCGGACGGTCATCGGACCGCTCCTCCTCGTCACCGGCGCGGCGGCCGGGCTGGTGCTGCTGCAGCCGGATATGGGCACCGCCGTCGTCCTCGGGTGCATCGGCCTGTCGATCCTGTTCGTGTCCGGCTTGTCGTTCCGCCCGATACTCAGGGTCGGCGTGGCGGTGGCCGCGCTGGCACTCATCGTGAGCCTCGTCGACCCCTACCGGCGCGAGCGGTTGTTCTCGTTCATGAACCCCGGTGCGCACGCGTCGGGATCGGGCTACCAGGTCGTGCAGTCGCTCGTCGGCATCGGGTCCGGACATCTCTTCGGAGTCGGGCTGGGCAACGGCACCGAGAAATGGGGGTTCTTGCCCAATCCCCACTCCGACTTCATCTTCTCGGTGATCGGCCAAGAGCTCGGCCTGGTGGGAACCTTCAGCGTCCTCGTGCTGCTCGGCGCCCTGTGCTGGTTCGGGCTGCGGGCGGCGAACCGCGCTCCGGATCGCTTCGGCGCGCTCCTGGCGGTCGCGCTCGTCGCGTGGCTGGGCGTGGAATCGGCGATCAACATGGGGGCGGTGATCGGGCTCCTCCCCGTCACCGGGATCCCGCTGCCCTTCATCTCATACGGAGGGTCGTCGCTCGTGCTCACGATGGCGGGCGCGGGCGTGCTCGTGAGCATCGCCCGCCGGGAGGCAGCGCAGGGCGGGCAGCGTCGCGCCGTCGGTGATCGGACCACCCGGAGATGACCAGAGGGCCCTTCGTCGTGATCTCGGGTGGGGGGACGGGCGGGCACGTGTTCTTGGCGTTGGCGATCGCCTGCGCGCTCCGCGCACGGGGCCACGAGCCCGAGACGATCGAGCTCGTCGGGTCGCGGCGGGGCCAGGAGGCGCTGCTTCTCGACGGGCAGGACTTTCCCCTCACGCTCTTGCCCGGCCGGGGCGTGGTGCGGCGGCTCGACCCGGCGTCGCTTCGGGCGAACGTGGGCGCGGTCACGGGACTCTTGTCGGCGACGATCCACGAGGTTCTGGACCTCGCGCTCCGGCGACCACGCGTGGTCGTCTCCGTCGGCGGCTACGCGAGCTTTCCCGCCGACGCGGCCGCGCTCGTGCTCGGCGTGCCGCTCGTGCTCGTGACCATCGACGCCGTGCCCGGGGCGGTGCATCGCCTCCTGGGGAGGCGCGCCGCGGCGAATGCCGTGGCGTTCCCCGGGACCGGACTTCCCGGCGCCGTGGTGACCGGGGTGCCCGTCCGTCCAGAGATCGCCGAGATCGACCGCAGCCCTGAGGGCGCCTCCCGGGCACGCAAGGAGCTCGAGATTCCCGAGGGGCGCCGGGTCGTCGGCATCGTGGGGGGCTCGCTGGGCGCTCGCCGCCTGAACGCCGCCACGCTCGACCTGGCGGAGCGCTGGCGCTGCCGTGAGGACCGTGCCCTTTACCACGTCGTCGGTCGGCGGGACGCGGCGCAGGTGCGGGGAGAGGCGGGCGCGCGCGGGCTCGGCGCCGGGGGAAAGGGGCTCAGCTACCGCTTGGTCGACTTCGAGGACCGCATGGCGCGTCTCTACGAGGCGGTCGACGTGCTCGTCTGCCGTGCGGGCGCGAGCACGGTCGCCGAGCTCACCGTCGCGGGCGTCCCGTCCGTGTTGGTGCCGCTTCCCGGCGCTCCCGGGGACCACCAGAGCGCGAACGCCCGTGTGCTTGTCGGCGAGGCCGCCGCGATGCTCGTGCCCGACGCCGCCTGCAACGTCGACGGGCTGTCGCCCGTCCTCGACGAGCTGCTCGACGATCCCGAGCGGCTTCGCTCGATGGGAGCGGCCGCCCGTGCGCTCGGCCGTCCCGATGCCGCGGACCGCATCTCCGAGATGGTGCTGTCCCATGCCCGCTGATCCCGCTGATCCCGCTGACCCCGCTGACCCGGAAGGTGCCATCGGGCTGACCGTCGCCCGGCACGTCCACATCGTCGGGGTGGGGGGCGTCGGGATGAGCGCCATCGCGGTGGTGCTCGCCGGGATGGGGCACGAAGTGAGCGGAAGTGACCTCAAGGATTCGCCGGTAACCGAGCGGTTGCGTGCCGCAGGCATTGGCGTCTCGATCGGCCACGCGCCCGAGCAGGTCCTGGGGGCGGACCTCGTCACCTACTCGCCCGCGGTCGGCGAAGAGAACGTGGAGCTCCTCGAGGCGCGCCGTCGAGGGATCCTCGTCGCGCACCGGTCGTCGGTCCTCGCGGCGATCGCGGAGAGCCGCAGGTGCATCGCCGTCGCGGGCACCCATGGCAAGACGACGACCGCGTCCATGCTCTCCGTCATCCTCACCGAGGCAGGGCTACATCCCTCCTTCCTCATCGGAGCGGACGTGAACGAGGCCGCTACCAACGCCGTTTGGGATGTCGGAGAGTGGCTCGTGATGGAGGCGGACGAGAGCTACGGCGCCTTCGGGTCGCTCCACTCGGACATCGCGGTCGTCACGAACGTCGAGCCGGACCACCTCGACCACTACGGCACGTTCGACTCGCTCGCCGACGCGTTCGCCCGTTACCTCGCCGCGTCGAGGTCATGCGCCGTGGGCGCCGACGACCCCGTGGCCCGGCGCCTCGGGGTGGAGGCCGGCGCGGCGACGGTCGGGACGTCTCCGGACGCGACGTACCGGATGGA
>JBOGGB010000534.1:0-3691 GCA_050743605.1 Acidimicrobiales bacterium | reverse complement strand
CACGAGGACCGCGACCAGGATACCCGCACGCCAGCTGGCCAGCGTGTTGGAGATCTCGATCACGATCTTGGTCGGCACCGGCAGTGGGGCGTCGAGGGTCTTGAACAGGTTCTTGAAGACCGGGACGATGACCACCATCATCACGACGAACAGAAGCGAGATCACGCTCACGACGACCACGGGGTAGGTCATCGCTCCGCGGATCTTGCGAGAGATGGCCACTTGCTTCTCCAACGCTGTGGCGACCGACTTGAGCACCACGTCGATGGAACCCCCGAGCTCTCCGGCACGGACCATCGACACGTACAGCTCGTCGAAGACCTTCGGATGCTTCGTCAGGGCCTCCGAGAGCGAGAGTCCCGACTCCACGCCGTCGCGGACGTCGCTGATGATCTTGGAGAAGTGCTTGTTCGCGACCTGAGCCGACAGCACCGTCAACGAGCGACTGATGGAGAGCCCTGACTCCACCATCGTGGCGAACTGACGGGTGAACGCCGACACCTCCTTGCTCTTGATGCGGTCGGTGACCCCGGGGATCACGATCTCGGTCCGAAGCCCGATCCGCGTGGGCGTGACCGAGACCGGCAGGTACCCCATCGAGCGCAGCCTGCCGACGACGAGGCCGACGCTGTCTCCGTCGAGCGACCCTTCGATCAGGTTGCCGCTTCGGTCCCGCACCTTGTAGTCGAACGTGGTGGTCATGGCTAGCTCCCGACCAGGTGGCTGCGGAGGTCCTCGACGCTGCGGCAGCGGTCGATCGCGACGCCCTCGCTGATGGCGCGCTCCCGCACCAGCTGCGCGAGGCACTGGTCCATCGTCTGCATCCCGTGCTGTGAGCCGGTCTGCATGAGGGAATAGATCTGGTGCGTCTTCGCCGCACGGATCAGGTTCTGGACGGCCGGGGTGCACACGAGCACCTCCGAGGCGACACGCCGGCCTTTCCTGTCCTCGGTGGGCACGAGCTGCTGGGTGACGATCCCGGCGAGCGAGGAGGCGAGCTGGATGCGGACCTGCTCCTGCTGGTTCGGCGGGAAGACGTCGATCACCCGGTCGACCGTGGAGGGGGCGTCCTGGGTGTGCAGGGTCGCGAACACGAGGTGGCCCGTCTCTGCCGCCGTGAGCGCGGTCGCGATGGTCTCGAGGTCCCGCATCTCCCCGACCAGGATCACGTCGGGGTCCTGGCGGAGGGCGCGCCGCAGCGCCTCGGCGAACGACTTGGTGTCCTCGCCCACCTCGCGCTGGGTGATGATCGAGCGCTTGTGCTCGTGGATGAACTCGATCGGGTCCTCGACGGTGACCACGTGCAGCGGCCGCGTTCGGTTGATCACGTCGATCAGCGCGGCGAGCGACGTCGACTTGCCCGATCCGGTGGGGCCCGTCACCAAGACGAGCCCGCGCCGCAGGCGCGCGAAGGTCGTCACCGCCTCGGGGAGCCCCAGGGTGTCGAGCTCTGGGACCTGGTTCGGGATGGGCCGGAGCGCCACCCCGACCGTGCCGCGCTGGAGGCACACGTTGACGCGGAACCTTCCCACGCGGGCGATCTCGTGCGACGTGTCGAGCTCGTGCTCGGCTTCGAACTGCTCGCGCTGTGACTGGGTGAGGATGCCGTAGACGAGGTTGCGCAGCGTCTCGGGATCGAGCCTCCCGACCTCTTCCATCGGCCGGAGCGCGCCGTGCAAGCGGATGGTCGGCGGCAAGTAGGCGGCCAGGTGGAGGTCGGACGCGCCGACCTGTACCGCGTAGCGGAGCAGGTCGTCGACGTGCACGGGGAGCGGGGCCTCCGACACAGAGGCTGCCACGCTCGCCGGACCCGCGCCGTTGAACCCGTTCATGGAGACGTCGGTCATGCCACCACCCTCAGGACTTCCTCCAGGGTCGTGTAGCCGGAGATCGCCTTGCGGAGGCCGTCCTGGCGCAGCGTCCGCATACCCTGCTCGACCGCCTGGCGCTCCATGGCGAGGATCGAGCGCTGCTCGATGATCATCCGCTGGATCTCTTCGGTCATCGTCATCACCTCTCCGAGGAGCATCCGCCCGTAGTAGCCGGTGTTGCTGCAGGTGCTGCAGCCGGCGGCACGGCACAGCCGACTGACGTCGAGGCCCTCGAGATCCGTCTCCTTGTAACCGGCTGCGTAGAAGTCAGCGAGCGACGCGTTGTACGCGACCTTGCATCTGCTGCACAGCACCCGCGCGAGCCTCTGGGTGAGGACACCGCTCACCGCGGAGGTCACGAGGAACGGCTCGATCCCCATCTCGGTGAGGCGCAGCGGCGTGCTCGCGGCCGTGTTCGTGTGCAGGGTCGAGAGCACGAGGTGCCCGGACAGGGCAGCCTCCATGGCGATGGTGGCGGTCTCGATGTCGCGGATCTCTCCCACGAGGATGATGTCGGGGTCTGCGCGCAGAATCGACCGGAGCGCGGTCGAGAAGTGCATCCCCACCTTCGAGTTGATCTGGACCTGGGTGATCCCGGCGATCTGGTACTCGACGGGATCCTCCACCGTCACCACTGACTTCTCCTTCGACATCACCTCCTGGAGGGTGCCGTAGAGGGTCGTGGTCTTCCCGGCGCCCGTCGGGCCGGTGACGAGGATCACGCCGTAGGGCTGGTGGTAGGCCTGTGCGTACCGCTCGAGCGTGTCGGGGAAGAATCCGAGCTCGGAAAGCCGGCGGATGCTGGCGGACTTGTCGAGAAGCCGCATGACGCATGCCTCGCCGAAGAGCGAGGGGATGATCGCGAGCCGCAGGTCGATCTGGCGATCACCCACCGACACCGACACCCGGCCTTCCTGGGGAACGCGGTGCTCGGTGATGTCCATCTCTCCCAGCACCTTCAGCCTGCTGATGACCGCCGCGTGGATCGCCGGCGACGCCGAGCTCGCGTCGTGCATGACGCCGTCGATCCGGAAACGGATCCTGAGGCGCCTCGGTGTCGGCTCGATATGGATGTCCGACGCCCGCTCGTTGAGCGCCTGGAGGATGAGGAGGTTCACGTAACGGACGATCGGCGCGTCCTCGACGACGGACTGCAGGCTCTCCAGCTCGAGCCCGCCCGACTCCGGCACCGCACGTCCCGCGGCGTGCTGGGCAGCGGCTTGGACGTCGCTTCCGGGCTCGTGGAAGCGGCGGAGGTGCACCTCGATCTGCGCCCGCGTCGCGACGACAGGTCGGAAATTCCTCCCGAGGATGCTGCGAAGGTCGTCGAGGGCGAAGACGTCGGTCGGGTCGGCCATCGCGATGACCGGGAAGCCCCCGTCGAACCCGACGGGGAGGATCGTGTGGCGGCGTGCGACCGCCAACGGGACGAGGCTGGCCGCCTGCGGATCGGGTGGCGTGACCGAGAAGTCGAAGAAGGGAAGGTTCGCCTCACGGGCCATCACCTGGACGAGATCCTCTTCGACGACGAGCCGCTCGCTCAAGAGGTAGTTCGTGAGGGACTCGCCGAGGGCCTCGTGGTCCCGCACCGCGCGGCCCATGTCCTCCGCGCTCACCTTGCCGGCAGCCACTAGCGCGCGGGCGACGGGTGGCCAGACCGCGTTGCCTGCCGACCCGTCGGCGGCGCCCGGTGGGGCGCCGCCGGACAGGCCGGTGGCGTCGACCGCCCCACCGCCGGGGGAGCCTGAGCCGGGCAGCGATGGGGGCGGCGACGAACTGGGCTGCGGCGCCGGGGTGGGCCGCTGCGGAGGAACGGGGGG
>JBOGGB010000533.1:0-4805 GCA_050743605.1 Acidimicrobiales bacterium | reverse complement strand
GCCTTCGAGGGCCTGCGCCGGGGCGAAGGCGTGGTCCTCGTCGTCGAATCTCCCCACCTCGACGCGATCCGTCGGAACCTGAACGACCGCGGGGTGGACCTCGGAGCCGGCCCGACGCCCGGGGTCTGCCTGCTCGAAGCCGGCGCCGTGCTCGACGAGGTGATGGTCGACGGCCGGCCGGCTGCCGACCGCTTCGCCGCCGTTATCGGAGCGGCAGTGCAGTCGGCGTTGCAGGGTCGTACCCGCGCCCGGGTGTACGGGGAGATGGTCGACAAGCTCTGGCGGGAAGGCGACATCCCCGGCGCCTTGGCGCTCGAGGTGCTGTGGAACGAGCTCGTGCGCGAGTTGCCCTTCACGCTCTACTGCGCGTACCACGAGACCCTCCTCGGGGGAGCTCCAGAGGAGGAAGACCTGGACGCACTGGATGCGACCTGCCGGCTGCACTCTTCGGTCGTCGCAGAGGGGGTGCTCGCGCCGCGTACCAGCGCTTCCCGCAGCTTCGCCGCGAAGGACACCGCTCCGGCGGCGGCGCGTGCGTTCCTCCTTGGGACCCAGGAGAACCCAGCCGCCCGCCTTGCGGAGGCTGCGGCGCTCGTCGTCTCCGAGCTGGCGACGAACGCCGTGCGCCACGGCGGCACCCGATTCTCCGTGACCGTGTCCTCTCTGGCTCAGGCGGTGCGGATCGCGGTCGGCGACAGCTGCCAGGAGCCCCCGGTGATGAGGAACCACTCGGAGACCGGGGCCACAGGGCGGGGGCTCCGCATCGTCGACGCGCTCTGCCGAGACTGGGGCACGACGCCCCGCTACTGCGGCAAGGTGGTCTGGGCGGAGCTGGACCGCTAGCGGGGCCGCCCCGGGCCTCCGGGGCGCAACTCCGTGGTACGAAGGTGGGGTGCCAAGTGGTTCCGCCCGCCGCGGCGTGCCGTCCCTTCCGACTCCCTTCGCCCCCCGGGGGTGATGGCCTGGGAGTTGCCTGCTCAGGAGGTCACGCGCTCCCCATGCGTCCGGCGGAAGGCTGGAAGGATGGACCTCGGCGCCGATGCGCGACGATCGACGCCGGGTCGGGCTGAGCAAGAGCGAGAGGACGGCACCCCGTGAGCGGCACCTCTGGGAGAGACCACCCCACACGGTCGTTCGCGCACTGCCACGTCCACACGGAGTTCTCGATCCTCGACGGTGCAAGCCGGATCGAGGACCTCGTCTCCGCCGCCGCCGACGACGGGCAGCCTGCGCTCGGCATCACCGACCACGGCAACATGTACGGCATCCTCCCCTTCTACGCGGCATGCACGAAGGCCGGGATCACGCCGCTCCTCGGCACCGAGGCCTACATGGCCTACGAGCGGCGCGACGAGCGCATCACGGTCCGTGGAACCACTGTCGACGACACCGGCGGGGACGTAGAGGGCGGCAGGAAGGCCTGGTACCACCTGACGCTTCTCGCTGAGAACAACGCGGGGTACGCGAACCTGATCAAGCTCTCGAGCCGAGCGTTCCTCGAGGGCTACTACCGCAAGCCGAAGTGTGATTGGGAGCTGCTCTCCGACCATGCGGACGGCCTCATCGCGACGACCGGCTGCCTCGGTGGCCACGTGGCCCAGAGCCTTCTTGCAGGCAACTTCGACGACGCGCTCGCCAAAGCCGCACGGCTGCAGGAGATCTTCGGGAAGGACAATCTGTTCGTCGAGCTGCAGGATCACGGCATCGAAGAGCAGCACCGGGTGATGCCGCGGCTCGTCGAGATCGCGCGGCGTCTCGATGCCCCGTTGCTCGCAACCAACGACAGCCACTACACCCGTCCGGAAGACGCGCAGGCTCACGACGCCCTTCTGTGCGTGCAGACGAAGGCCACGATCGACCAGCCCGGCAGGTTCCAGTTCAAGGGGTCGGGCCACTACCTGAAGAGCGCCGCAGAGATGCGCCGCCTCTTCGCCGAGCTCCCAGAGGCGTGCGACAACACCCTGCTGGTCGCACAGCGGGCCGATGTCCGCCTCGAGCTGGGCACGCCCAAGCTGCCCGACTTCCCCGTCCCCGCCGAGTTCCCCTCGGCGGTCGAGTACCTGGAGCACGTCACCTTCGAAGGTGCCAGGGCGCGCTGGGGAGACCCCCTGCCCGACGTGGTGACCGAGCGGCTCGCGTACGAGCTGAGGGTCATCGAGGACATGGGCTTCGCGGCCTACTTTCTCATCGTCTGGGACCTCATCCGGCACGCCAGGGAGGAGGGCATCCGGGTCGGTCCCGGGCGGGGGTCCGCGGCCGGCTGCGCCGTCGCCTATTGCCTCCGGATCACCGAGCTCGACCCCATTCGCTACGACCTCATCTTCGAGCGGTTCTTGAACCCGTCTCGCCTGTCGATGCCCGATATCGACATGGACTTCGACTCGCGGTGCCGGGACGAGATGATCCGCTATGCGGCAGAGCGCTACGGGCGCGACCACGTCGCGCAGATCATCACGTTCGGCACGATCAAGGCGCGTGCCTCGGTCCGCGACGCGGCGCGCGTCCTCGGACATCCCTACGCCCTCGGTGACCGCGTGGCGAAGGCGATGCCGCCCATCGTGATGGGTCGCGACACCCCCTTGTGGGCCTGCCTCGCCGACGAGCCCCCCGCAGGGTACGAGGACGGTTGGAAGATCGCCGCAGAGCTCCGCACGATGATCGCCGAAGACCCCGAGGTCGCCCGCGTCGTCACGGTGGCCAAGGGGCTCGAAGGCCTCCGTCGCCAGGACAGCATCCACGCGGCGGCGGTCGTCATCACGAAGGACCCGCTCACCGAGTACCTCCCCGTCCAGCGGAAGCCCGATCCCGGCGGAGACCCCGAGGACGCACCTGTAGTCACCCAGTACGAGATGCACGGGGTGGAGGATCTCGGCCTCTTGAAGATGGACTTCCTCGGACTGCGGAACCTCGACGTCATCTCCGACGCGGTCGAGCTCGTCTCTCAGTCCCGTGGCGCTCACCTCGACATCGATCATGTCCCGCTCGACGACGGACCCACCTATGAGCTGCTGCGGCGCGGCGACTCGGTCGGGGTCTTCCAGCTCGAGGGAGGGCCGATGCGCACGCTGATGCGGTCGCTCGCGCCCACCTGCTTCGAAGACGTCGCCGCGCTCGTCGCGCTGTACCGACCCGGGCCGATGGCGGCCAACATGCACTTCGAGTACGCGGATCGAAAGAACGGCCGCAAGAAGGTGGAATATCTCCACCCCGATGCAGAGGGCGTCCTCTCCGACACGTTCGGGCTCATGATCTACCAGGAGAAGCTGATGCGGGTCGCCCAGCAGTTCGCGGGCTACTCGCTGGCCGAAGCCGACAACCTTCGAAAGGCCTGCGGAAAGAAGATCCGAGAGGTCATGCGCGCAGAACGCGAGAAATTCGTCTCGAGCGTCGAAGCCAACGGTTACAGCCGAGAACTGGGTGAGAAGTGGTTCGACATCATCGAGCCTTTCGCTGACTACGCGTTCCCCAAGGCGCACGCCTTCGGCTACGGGCTCGTCGCGTACCAGACCGCCTACCTGAAGGCCAACTACCCGGTCGAGTACCTTGCCGCGCTCCTCACGAGCGTCCGGGAGAACCTCGACCGTGCCGGCGTCTACCTCGCCGAGTGCCGGACGCTCGGCATCACCGTCTCGGTACCTGATGTGAACCGCTCCACGGCCGACTTCACGCCGGTGATGGGTGACGGCACGCAGAAGGGCACGATCCTCTTCGGCCTCGCCGCAGTGCGCAATGTCGGCAGATCGGTCGCCGAGGCCATCGTGGCCGAGCGCGACGCACACGGTCCGTTCGCCGATTTCGCCGACTTCTGCGAGCGGGTCCCCATCTTCTGTCTGAACAAGCAGCCGCTCGACGCACTCATCCGCGCGGGTGCGTTCGAGTCCCTTGGACATACGAGGAAGGGCCTCCTGCACGTGCACGAGCTGCTCGTCGGTCAGATCGTCGCGAGACGGCGCGAGCGTGACCAAGGCGTCTTGTCGCTCTTCGGCGACGCAGACGGGCGGGTGCTCGCGTTCGACCAGCTCGTCGTGATCCCCGATGTCGAGTTCGACAAGAAGGAAAGGCTGGCGCACGAAAAGGAGATGCTCGGCCTCTACGTGTCGGACCACCCGCTGCTCGGCCTCGAGGGCGCGCTCCGGCGCCGGGCCGACGGTTCACTGGCAGAGGTGACAGACCTCCCCGACGGTGCCGTTCGCACCTTCGCGGGGGTCATCACCGGGCTCCAGGTGAAATGGACCAAGCGTGGCGAGCAGATGGCGGTCTTCTGCCTCGAAGACCTCGAGTCGTCGACCGAAGTGACCGTCTTCCCCAGGACCATGACTCAGCACTCCGGTGTCATCGTCGACGACGCAGTCGTGACGGTACGTGCACGGGTCGATCGACGCGACGAGCAGGCGAAGCTCATCGCGTCGGAGATCACCGTCTTCGCTGGCAGCCAGGCATCCTCGTCCGAGCCCCTTCGGGTCCAGCTGCCAATCGGGTCCATGAGCGCGACGCTCCTGGACTCGCTGAAGGAGGTGCTGACCGCGCACCACGGAGACGTCCCGGTGCACCTCTACCTTGCCGGGTCCGAGACCAAAGGATTCCGTCTCCCCCCGGACTACTGCGTGGACACGTCCAACGGGGTGGTCGCTGCGCTGCGAGTGTCGTTGCCGGGGATCAAGTTCCTCGACGCGGCACCGGCGCCCGGCGGAGGTACCTCCGCGCCGCCCGGCGGAACGGCCGGAACGGCTGGGGCGAGCTGACGCCGGCGGCGCGTGCCGCGCGGGTTGACCCGTCGCGCACGCAGACGTCGGGGGGGATCGGGC
>JBOGGB010000532.1:0-1764 GCA_050743605.1 Acidimicrobiales bacterium | reverse complement strand
GCCCTAATCTCGGGACCCGGCCAAGGTCTGCACGCGAGGCGACACCTCGGCACCGCCGGCCTGGTGGCGTCGGCCGCCTCCTGCGCGGCGCTCCTTGCCGCCTGTGGCTCGTCCGCGCCGCCCGAGGCGTCCACGCGATCTTCGGCTCCCCTCCCCCTGGCGTGCGCGCAGCTCCGCGCGGTGCTCGCCGACGGGCCCGGACCGACAGTTGATCCAGTCGGTTACGCCGAGGCCCAGATCCTCCCCTTGCGACGGGTGCACCCGAGCGACCACGCGCTACGCGAGGCGATCACGCGTCTCGACCGCGCCTACGCAGACGCGTACTCGGGCGACGACTCGGCGTCGGCAACCCATGCAGAGACCATGGCGGACGACGAGCTGGACGCGATGTGCCCGGGAGCTGCCCCATGACTGCCGCACGTCACCGTCGCTCCTCGCTCGCCGTCGCGCTCGTAGTCGCGCTGGCGACGGGCAGCCTGCTCACTTCCGCTCCGGCGGCATCTGCGCAGTCGGGGTCGATTGTCCTGTACAACGGCCAGCACGAGCAGACGGCGCTCACCATGGTCTCGGAGTTCGAGCACAAGACGGGGATCACGGTCCAGGTGCGCAACGACACAGAGGACTCGCTGGCCGACCAAGTCGTGACGGAGGGCTCGCGCTCGCCCGCCGACGTGATCTGGACGGAGAACTCCCCGGCGCTCGAGTACCTCCAGAAGAAGAAGCTCCTCTCGAAGGTGGACGCCTCCATCTTGTCGAAGGTGCCCCGCAGGTACAGCTCCCCCGAGGGGGACTGGGTGGGGGTCTCGGCGCGGGTGAGCGTCCTCATCTACGACCCGAGCCTGATCTCGAGACGCCAGCTCCCGACCAGGGTGCTCGAGCTCGCGAGCCCGCGCTACAAGGGCAAGCTCGCCCTCGCTGCCGGAGAGACCGACTTCCAACCGATCGTCACCTCCGTGGTCCGCGCGTACGGGAAGGCGAGGGCGTTGTCGTGGCTGAAGGGGATGAAGGAGAACGCGGCCGGCCACGTCTACACATCCAACGAGACGATCGCCGACGAGGTCAACCGCGGAGAGGTCGCCTTCGGATTGGTCAACCAGTACTACTGGTACCGGATGCGCGCCGAGATCGGCCGCTCCCGCGTGCATTCGAAGATCGCCTACTTCGCGCCGCGCGACCCCGGCTACGTGCTCGACGTCTCCGCCGCCGGCGTCCTCGAGTCCTCGAGGCAAAAGAAGGCGGCCCAGGAGTTCCTCGCCTACATCGTGAGCAAGCAGGGACAGCAGATCATCGCCGACCCGTCGAAGTCGATCAGCTTCGAGTACCCCATCGGGTCGCACGTCGAGACGAAGGCAGGCGAGAGACCGTTCGACCAGCTCCGGCCCTACCCGATCTCGATCGCCGAGCTCGGCGACGGCTCGACGGCGATCTCGCTCTTGCGGAAGGCAGGCCTCCTGTGAGGAGGTCTGACCCTCTGTGACGTGTCCAGGCCCCTAAGGGGGTGGAGGTGGGGCCGGCGATGACGGAGGCGAGCCTCGCACCAGCGCGCCGGAGACGGGGGGTCCGGCGGCGCCCCACTCCGCGCGGGCTTCTTGCTGCGAGCGTGGTCGTCGCGGCGGCGCTGCTGACCCCGCTCGCCTTCCTCGTGCTCGAGGCGAGCGGCGCCGGCGCGGGCCGCGTCGCCCGCCTGATCTGGCGGCCGCTCACCGCATCCCTCTTGTGGAACACGGTGGAGCTCACCGTGGTGGTGACCGCGCTGTGCGCGGT
>JBOGGB010000531.1:0-9264 GCA_050743605.1 Acidimicrobiales bacterium | reverse complement strand
ACCCCGGCGGCGACGTCCGCCTCCACGTGGTCGGCGGCAACGCCGCGGTGGTCGTCAACGGCACGGTGGTCGGGGAGCCGGTGGCGCTGCGATCGGGGATCCAGCCCTCGAACGTCGCCTGCGCGGTAGCCGTCGCCCTCCAGCTTGGCGTTCCCGCCGATACGGTCGTCCGACGAATCCCAACCCTCGCTCCCGTCGCGAACCGGCTCACCGCCGACGCTTCGGCGACCGGCGTCCACGTGATCGACGACACCTTCAACTCGAACCCTGCGGGCGTCCGCGCCGCCCTGTCGCTCCTGGCCGCGGCCCCGGGGGACGGCAAGAAGGTCGTGGTGACCCCGGGAATGGTCGAGCTGGGGCCGCTCCAGGCCGGGAGCAACGAGTCGTTCGCCCGTGCCGCGTGCGAAGCCGGCTTCACGCTGGTCATCGTCGGCCGCACGAACAGGCGCGCATTGCGCCGTGGCGCCGCGGGCCCCGGCCAGGTCGTGGTGGTTCGCACCCGCGATCGGGCGGTGGCGTGGGTCCGGGCGAACCTCGGTCCGGGCGACGCCGTCCTCTACGAGAATGACCTGCCGGACCACTACCCTTAGGCGCGCCGACCGGTCGCCGACCGGTCGCCGCCGCCGGGGCTCCGCCCCACATCCCGAGGGAGCGCACCGTGGCCGATGTCACCTCCGACCGCGCCGTCGTCTTCGGCGGCCCGTCCCCCGAGCACGACGTCAGCATCCTCACCGGGCTCCAAGCGGCGCGCGCGCTGGGCGCACGCTGCCTGTACTGGACCAAGACCGCCGAATGGTTCGAGGTCGCCCCCGACCTCGAGGCGAGCGCGTTCTCAGAGGGCGTGCCGAGAGGAGCGTCTCGGGTCCATCTCACCCTTTCTGGGGGTTTCGCCTCGGAGGGGGGGCGGCTCGGCCGCGTGCGTCCCCTCGGCATCGACGTGGTCGTGCTGTGCTGCCACGGAGGACCCGGCGAGGACGGGACGCTCGAGGCCGCCCTCGACCTCGCAGGGGTCCGGTACGCCGGCCCGACGGCCGCCGGTGCCGCGCTCGGGATGGACAAGCTCGCGTTCCGTGACGTGACGGCTGCCGCCGGTCTCGCCACCCTGCCGCGTGCCTTGTTGGACAAGTCGACGAGTGAAGTCGGCTTCCCCCCTCCCTACATCGTCAAGCCGCGCTACGGCGGATCCTCGATCGGGATCGTGGCGGATGTGGCTGACCTCCCGACGGCGCTCGCCCTGCTCGACGCCAGCCGCCACCTCCGAGCGGGCGCGGTCATCGAGCCCTATCGAGCCGACCTGTTCGACCTGCAGATCGGGGTGCGCTCGTGGCCCGAGCTGCAGCTGTCCACCATCGAGCGGCCGCTGCGCACCCCGCGCGCGGGGGGAGCGTCGGGGGAGCCGGACATCCTAGGGTACGCGGACAAGTACGTCGGCGGTGAGGGGATGTCGAGCGCACCACGCGAGCTTCCTGCGGCAATCGAGCGCCGGCTGGAAGAGACTTTGCGCGCCGCCGCCACCTCTGTGGCACGCCTCTGCTCGGTGCGCGGCATCGCCCGCGTGGACTTCCTCTCGGACGGCGAGGAGCTGTTCGTCAACGAGGTGAACACGATCCCAGGCTCGCTCGCCCGCTATCTGTGGATCGACCCTGCCGTGCCGTTCAGGGTGCTTCTCTCGGACATGATCGCGGAGGCCGGCGCGCGACCTTCTCACCACTACACGGTCGATGGCGCGGACGGCACCCTCTTGCGGGGCGCGGCGTCGATCGCGGCAAAGCTCGCCTGACCAACGCCGCCCGGCGGCGCGCCTGCGGACTGGGCGCACAGTTGCGCCCGGAGCGCGACGTAGAGCCGCTCGGTCCCTTCGGACGGCGTACCTCCCGGGTCGAGCTCGTCCATCTGGCGTCTGCACTCCTGCCACTCCCCGTGGAGCCGCCGCGCGTCCCCACCGGCAGCGGCGATCCGCATCGCGGCGCGGGTGAGCGACTCGCTGTAGGGCTCGACCTTCCTGGCTTGCGACAGCGCCCAACGCGCGAGGTCGAGGTCTGCGGACTCGAGAGTCGCTCGGACGAGCGCGCAGGCGCCGTCGACCACGGTGTCGGCGACTCGGCGCTCGTGGCCTTCCGCCTGCCACCACGCGTAGCCGGTCAGCACCCCGCCGAGTGGCTCGCCCCTCACGAGCGCGAGCGCATCGGAGAGGCGGGCGCGCGAATCGAGCGGGTCACGCGACCCGAGCCCCTCACGGATCAGCGCGCACGCGCGCAGCGCGTCGACGGTGACCGAGGGAGAGAGCCGGTAGTGGCCCGAGCGGGAGGCCGGCGGCAGGAGCGGCGCGCCGTCCGGAGCGGACCCGAGCGCGCGGCGCGCGGCGCCCACCGTGTTGAAGAGCGTCTTCGCGGCGGCGTCGGCGTCGTAGGACCCGAGCACCCGCGTCCGGAGCCGGTCTCCGGTGACCGGATCGGGCGCGTGGACCGCGAGGTACGCGATCAGCTCGAGAGCTCTTCGAGCACGCTTGGGCGGGAGCTCGGATTGGAGCCCCACGATGCCGGGGACGGTCGAGAGAAGGAGCACCTCCGCCCTCCAGCGGACCTGCGCCGCGGGGGCGGGCCGCCCGCTGACGAGTGCAGCCGCCGCCTGCTCGTGGACCGACGGCGAGCTGCCGCCTCCCGTGACGCGGACGACGGCCGACGCGGGTAGGCGGTGGACGAGCGGGCGGGAAGGGCCGAGGGGCTTCGCATGGCCGGCAACCGGTCTCTCGGGACCGGTCAGCTCGTCGAGGGCGCTCTTCCAGGACGCGTCGAGCATCGGGGGGCGCAGGGTGAGCCCGAGGGGGTGCGCGCTCGCAGCTCGGTCGTCGACGACGACCGTGACGTCTGCGTCGACCTGACGGGTGGTGAGCACCGCGCAGGCCTGCCGTGCCGCCGCGGGGAGCACGTCGGGATCGCCGACGTACAGCACCTCGGACGCCGCGGACTTGGCCGGTGGCCATGACTCGGCCGTTGTCGCGCCTCTCCACGTGTCTGCTGCTTCGGCGAGGTCCTCGGTGACGACGAGCGCTTCGTGCCAGCTCCACGTCCTCACCGCCGCGCGCATCAAAAGGACCAGGTCCGCGGCACGCGGACCGATGACGGCGACGCACGACCCCGGCGCAACCGGCAGCAACCACGTGCCGCGGTCGTCGTCTCCGAGCGGCAGCAGTGCCGCGCACCAGGGTCCGCCGCCGGACGGCGCGCGCTGCAGCTCGGCAATGTCGATCGTGGAGGGGAGGAGCCACGTGGCACGTCCCGTACGGCGCCAGATGCCCAGGTCCTCGGGTACGGGTTCGGAGAAGCAGACCTCGACGCCGTCGCGCCCCGCACGGAGCCACTTCACGGTTCCCGGAGCGGTGCCGGGACCCGTGACGAGTGTCCTGAGCGCGTCTCCAAGATGCCGAGCTGCGACCTCGACCATGTCCACGAGCGGGACGTGCTCGAACGGAGCAAGGAGCGTGCCGAGATCGGCTTCGCGTGCTCCTGGGTCAGGGCTGGGCTCGCCCTCCTCGCGCAGGAACGCGCGGAGGCGTCGAAGCTGACGGGCGCGGCGGGCGAGCAACCCCGCGACCAGGCCGCTGATGCCGGCGGCCGCGAGCTCGGCGAGCGGGAGCATCGAGCCGAACGACGAGCGTGCGTCTCTGACGGCGGGTACTTCGGTACTGGTGACTGCAGGGGTCCCGCTCGCAGGTCCGTCCACCCGGCCCCCGGTCTGAGCGCCGGGATCGGTCCCCCGCACCAGGTGGGTCCAACCCGGAGCGATCGAGGGGTCGACGAAGCGCGTCCCGCCGACCAAGGTCCGACCGAGGTTGCCCGCGGCTCCCCGCTTCGGGCCGGTCCTCGAAGCCCCTTGCCCAGGAGGCGAGCCACCTGCCGGTGCGGCGGCCGACGATGCCTGATGCGACGACGCGGCCAGGGGAGGCCGCGCCGGCGAGGCACTTGCGGCCGAAGCGCCGAGACCGAGCACGGCGGACAAGGCGAGCGCGCCAAGCGTGATCCGCATCGCGATGCGGTCGGAGAGCCGGAAGGCGGTCACGACGTCGCCCGACCGCATCCGAGCAGCCACCGATCGAAGGACCGCTCGTGCGCACGCGGCCCAGGCACACCAGCTCACCGCGGCGAGTAGGTCGAAGATCCCGTGCCACGAGACGACGTCGTGCCCCGTCCAGTGGTGGGGGAGGGGAAGGCCCACGAACCCGACGAGGACTCCCGGCACCGCTCCGAAGACGAGCAGCGCCGCCGCGACGCCGACCCCGGCGTCCCACAGCGTGCGCAATGAGCGCGACGGTGCCATCGCGCTCAGGCTGTGGGCTCGATGAGCAGTGTGTAGGACACGGTGGCTCCCGACCCTGGTGGAAGGCTGATCGTGACGGTGCACGTGCCCGCACCTCCCCCGGCGATCTCGAGCGAGAGACCCGAGGCTCCCGAGCGCTCGATCGACACACCGCCGGGGCAGGAGATGTCGAGCTCGAGGTTCGTCGCACCCTTCCAGGTGGCCACGGCCGACACGGTCCCAGCCCCTGTCGCGGGGTAGGACGCGGAGCCTGTGCCCTCGTCGAGCCAGCCACTCTCTGGCTGCGACCATGTCCCCGCCGTCCCCGCCTTCGCCGTGCTCCCTGCGGTCCCTGTGTCCTGCACCGATCGGGAGCCGCTGGTCCCGGCAGGCGACGTGGACGAGGGAGTTGAGGTGGACGGCTTGGTCGTGGTGGACCCTCCAGGCGAAGTGGCCGTTCCTCGCGTCGCCTCCGAGCTCGTGGCCGTCCCTCGCGTCGCCTCCGAGCTCGTGGCCGTGGCCGTCCCTCGCGTCGCCGCCCTGGTGGCTGTTCCGTCTGAGGTCTCCGGCTCGCCGGAGGCGTTCGCGGCACCGGCCCCAGCCAGCGAGGGGATCCGGACGGCATCCTCGCCCGGCGCGAGAGTGCCGGACGAGGAGAAGACCGCCGACGCGAGCGCTGTTGCGGAGGTGCCGTCTCCGAGCGTCCCGCTCTGCCCGGTCGCGACGTGCCCCGCCCCATCGGCGGCCGTGAGGTTCCCGGCCGGGCGGACGGGTGCGTGCGCTCCGACCGGGCCGGTCACCACCTCTGAGGTCCGCCCACGATCAGGCGCACGGGTTCCCCGGTGCAGCGTCGTCGAGTGCAGGTTGGTGGAGACGGAGGCTCCCGAGCTGACGGAGGCTCCCGAGCTGGGGGACTCGAGGGCTGCCCCCCGCGGTTCCCCGTCGCTCCGACCTGCCGCGGACGAGAGCGCCGTCACGAGCGCCATCAGCGCGAGCGTCACGGCGAGGACGCCCCAGGCGCGGGAGCGGCGGGTGAGGTCAGCCACCGCGCGTCAGCAGAGACGGGCATACGCACCCGGACACTCGGGTCCTCGCGCGCGCCGTCTCCCCATTCCCCACGTCCGTGCCCCTCGGGCACGCACCACCCACAGTCGGACAAGGTAGCGGCCCGACGAGTTGGGTGCAGCTCCGTCGTGGAGCAGCGCTGCACCTGGGTCGCGCCGGATCCCTGCCGCATCGTCGCGGAGCACCGATCGCGGATCGTCGCGGTGAGACACGCGCATTTCAAGCCGTGAGCGCGCTGATCGCCCGGTCCCGCCGCGCCGCCAAGAACCGTCGGGAGTGCCCCGAGCATGCCGAGAGCTCGGAGAGCGAGTACCCGAGGACCCGGTGGGCGTAGAGCACCGCGGCATCGGCCGCGTCGAGGGCGTGCCGCTCCCTCGCCAGGACACGCGCCAGCTCCTCTGCGTCGCTCCCGCCCTTGGCCGCGACCTCTGGTAGCCGAGCTTCCTCCGAATCGACACGTTCCCTGCGCTGCAAGGCCCGATGTCGACGGAGGCGCCTGAGGAGCCGGCAACGGACGGCGGAGAGGACGTCGAGCACCGCGTACGTCCGATCCTGCCCGCTCCACTCCTCGACGATCTCCCAGGCGGTCGCGATCGTGTCGACGAGGAAGGTGGCCTGGTCCTCCCACTCGCCGCCCTTTCCCCATGTGAGGCGACGCGCGACGCCGACGAGCCCCGGCACCAGCGCCTGGACGAGCGCCCGGGACAACAATGGGTGGGCGTGCCCGGAGCGCAGCACGGCCCGGAACAACGCACCCGCGCGGTCCCGATCGGAACTGGCTGCTCGCTCGGCGCCACGTCTGGAGACGATGAGCTCGTCGACGAGATCCCCGAGGTCCGCCGCGCCGAGCTGCGCCACATCCGGCTCGGAGCCGGCCAGCGCCTGCAGCGCGTCGCGGGAGGCCTGGGAGCGCCGCCGGGACTCCCAGTCGAGGGCGAGGCGGTCCAGCGGTTGGAGGGTGTCGGTCGTCATGGGTCGACAGTGCGCGGCGGCGCTCCCCCCGTCGCTCCCACCCGCGGCTCCCCCCGAGCAAATGCTCTTCGACCAGGGCACGCGGCCGACAGACCAGACCTCGGCAGGCACACCTCGGGCCCCGAGCAGCCCGGCTACAGTGCGCCCGGATGGACATCGAGGGGTTCTACGACGAAGACACGCGGCGGCGCGGCTCCGTCGAGGTGGAGTTCGGCCAGGAGTGGCGGGACGTGCACGGAGTGCGTTACGAGCTGAGCTGGATCGCCGACACCGGGGAGCTCTACGTGATGCTCGAGCCGACTCCGTCGGGATGGAGCACACCGTTCGGCGGGGTCCACACCCGCGGCGCGCACAGCGCGGACGCCAAGGAGCTCGAGGCCATGACCGTCTTGGTCGTCGGGACCGTCTCCGACCGGGTGGCGGTCGAGCAGTTGCTCTCCGGTTGGCAGCAGGCGATCGAGCGCCCGGACAGCGTCGCGTGGCTCGTCCAGCGGCTCCGCGAGCGCGGCGTGCTCGATCCCGGCTCTGCGCTCTCATCCTGAGGCATGCGCGTCGCAGCGGGTCTCGGCTCGATCCCCTGATCGCTGGCTATTCGGAGACCGAAGGGGGCGGGATCGGCGAGGCGTACCCCGAGAGCGGAGCGCCCGTGCCGGACGTGTCCGCCCGGTACTGGTCGGTGCCGCTCTCGACGACGCTGAACCCGGTGCGGTCCCCGTCGCCGTTCACGACGTCGGGCCCCCGCGCCCCGGCGTCGGAGTAGGTGACGATCGCGACGTGCGCTGCCGTTGCCGACGTGGAGTCGAGGCCGTAGACGGCGACGTCTCCGGGCTGCGGCGTGTAGCCGCTCCCCGCCGGATGCCACGTGCCGTGGTCGACTGCCCACAGGTAGAAGCTCGCCGAGGCGGCGTTGACGTCCCCGGAGCCGTAGCCATAGGTGAAGCGTGCGCCGGACCTCCGCCACACCCACGCAGCGAAGTCGGCGCACCATTCCTCGCTGCGCAGCCCCTGGCTGCACGATGTGGCGCCGCCGGCTGCCCAGAAGGCGCTGTACTTATTGCAGTAGGTCTGCGGTGGATCCGTCTGATAGCCGAGCTGGGACTCTGCGACCGCCACGATGCGGGCCTGGAACGGTGTGGCTGGGAGGGGAGGCAGGCCGGGCTCGCTCGAGATCGAGAGCCCGAGGGCCGCGAGCCCGAGGGCCACGACAATCGTGACAAGCGAGCGCCCCACGGCTCTCCGCCGCCGGCGCGGCGCCGCACCACCCGGTCCTGGCGCTCCCCTCATCTTCCGGGGTTCGTGCGCTGCACTTCCAGGGGTGCTCCTTCACGTCCGAGGACCGCATCGGGGACCCCTTCTGGGGCTGAGCACCCGCGCGGCGCCAAGCGGGAGCGATGCCGAGGCACGTCACCACACGTCAGGGCACGGCGAGCATGGTTCTGCTGTGCACCGCGCCCACCGCTTTCGCCTCGGCCACCCTACCGATGAGTCGGGCGTCCGCAGTGGCATGAAGATCCGGACAGCTGCGGCCACCTCCGTCAGGTCGTCGCCGCAGCTCCCGTCTGCGACCAAGGCACCGCCCGGAGCGGGGTGCGCCGGACCCCGGTGCTCCGTTCAGCCGAGGGCTGCGCCCGCCGGCGCTGTGCCGGGTGTCGGCCCGGGGACCGGGGACTGTGTGGAGGTCTGGGCTGCCTCGCACTGCGCGCGCAATGCGGGGATGAGGTTCGACTCCGGCGTGCGTCCGGTCTCCTGGAGCGTCGTCATCAGGGGGTTGAACTCCGGGTTCGCCGAGTTCGCCTGTGCCGCCAGCTGCAGCGCCCGGTCGAGCTCGCTCGTGGCCTCGTCCACCTTCGCACGGCTCGCGGCGGCGGACTTCGCGTGCCCGGCCTCCTCGTAGAGGTGGATCGACTCGTAGACGTGGACGCAGGCTGCCCGGGCGAGCCCCACACCGGAGTTGGCGCAGCCGCCCAGGAGGAGGGCCGCGCCGACGGACAACGCGACGGCGATTGCCGAGGCGCGGGCGACGCGCAGCCGGCGAGTGCGGTCGGTCGGCTCGCCGCCGAGCTTCGTCACCCCAACCAGGTCTCGGCAGCGTCGAGGAGAAAGCGGCTGACCGCCAGGGAGCGATCGAACACGTCGCACAAGAGCTCCTCGCCGCCGAGCACCCGGGCGAGGGAGACCGGATGCCTGGCGACGATGTTCAGACGGCGCTCGGGGCCGTCGGTCGCCGACGCGAAGGAGTCGATGGCAGAGACCTCGAGGGGCAGCTCGATGCCGCCGATGCCCGCGAGGTCGATGGCGAGCCTGAGGAGATCGGGCCCGTGCGGCAGCGGCGGGAGCGCCCACGTGAACGTGAGCGGGAAATGGAAGTCGTCGGGTGGCTCCTCCTCGTCCGACAGCTCCATGACCACGTCCTCGAAGGAGAGCAGCACCCTGGGGTCGACCTCGAGGGCGAGGTGGAGGTCCAGCGGCCCGCCGCAACCCTCTTCCGGGTGGAGGTCGACCTCCCAGACCTGGCGCAAGGAGTACGTCTCGACGAAGTGGCGCTCGTCGTGGACGTGGAACCCGTGGTCCACAGAGTGGTCCTTCAGGTCGGCTACGTAGCCGGCGACGTCGATGGCAGCCACAGTGCGTACGAGACTACGGGGTGTGCGGAGGGCGGTGATGCGCCGGTCACCTCCCACAGGCAGGCTGGCGCCGGCGACTGACGACCCGAGCGCATGACCGCCGGTAGTGTGCCGGCCGGTGAGCAGGCAACCCGGAGCCTCAGGCGACTTGCTCCCGGTGCTGCTGGAAGGGGCACGGGCAGTGCGTGCCGCCCTCGACGGGATCGACCCTGCGGACCGCCGCCGGAGCGGCACCCGGCGAGGTCAGTACGCCTTGGATATCACGGCCGATGCCGCCGTGCTCGCCGTGCTCCACCGCGAGGGGCTC
>JBOGGB010000530.1:0-6578 GCA_050743605.1 Acidimicrobiales bacterium | reverse complement strand
CGCCGCGATCTGACGTCCGCCCATTGCCGGAGATCGACTGCCCTGGGGCAGCAGACCTCCACAGGGTCTGTTGTAAGTCGCCGGGGGGGCGCGGGCATCGACAAAATTGCTGAAATCGTCCGGCGCGCTCCCGGGGCGGGGTGCCGGCCCCGGATCAGGGCCGAACTTCGAGGAGCCCGGCTGCGCTGAGATCGCCGCCAAGGCCTCCCGGACCACCGGCTGCGCATGACTACGGAGCTGCTCGCGTCGACGAAGGAGTCGGCCCGTTCGTCGTTTCGCTACCGCCAGCGCCGCGAGCGCGGCTGCATGGCCTGCCCGGCGGCGATCCGCCACCGCCTGGGCGTGCGCGCTCAGCTCGGCGAGACCGTCCTCATCCCCAGATGCTCCGCGGCGTCGAGCAGCCTGGAGTCGTACGCGACGATGGGGCCGAGGTCCTCGCCCAGCTGGCTCGCCGTCGCCAGATGGATGGCGTCGAGCGAACGGAGCTCGAGCGGCAGGAGGGCACCGGCCATCGTGAGGACCCAGTCGTTGACACGGAAGAGCTCGATCCGCCTCAGCACTTCACGCCCTCGCGCGATGCCTTCCTCACCTTCGAGGAGCAGGGCACGGAGGACTTCGACGCGGGCGAGCGCGCTCGACACCAGGGGCCGCCGCCTTCGCAGATAGCGGCGCAGCGCTCCCGACTCGGGCTCGCCGATCGCCAACTTCACCAGGGCCGACGAGTCCAGGTAGATCGCCGCCATCAGCGCTCGTGGCGTCGTAGGCGCGCCAGCGCGGCGGAGGGCAGTTCCGGTCCATGCGACGGCAGGGGCGGCGGCAGGTCATCGATGTCTCCGTCCGCCGGCGCGAGCTCGCCCGTCGCCCGGAGCCGTTCCGCGGCGCCCGCCTCTGGCAACGGCGAGAGGAGCGCCACGGGACGGCCACGGTCGGTGATCTCGATCGTCTCGCCCCGTTCGACCATGCGGAGGAGCTCGCTGGCCCGTTGTCGCAGCTCGCGGACTCCCACCCGGGTCATGTGCTACTTCTAGCACATTGCCATCGCCAGCGCCGTCGCGGCGATCCACGAGTTGTCGACCGGCAGCGGTACGAGGGCGGCGACGTTCGACGCGTCTCCAACCGTCGGGCGCGGGTCGGTCCGTCCCGTATCGCGAGCAAGC
Source organism: Acidimicrobiales bacterium (assembly GCA_050743605.1). Lineage (GTDB taxonomy): Bacteria > Actinomycetota > Acidimicrobiia > Acidimicrobiales > RAAP-2 > JAJYVT01. The sequence goes on along the minus strand of JBOGGB010000530.1, from coordinate 5,421 downwards.
CGCTCGCAGGGCGTGGGCAGCGGACGATCCGACGGCGGGCCCGGCCGCGCCCCGGACGGGCCCGGATGCCATGATCGGGACGTGGGCCTCGTGGGGGAGCGCCGGAGGCGCAGGCGCCGTCGGGCCCGAGGGCTCGCAGCCTCCCTCGCCGCCGTCGCCGTCGCCGCCGCAGGTATCGGGTTCGGGCTCAGCCAGTCGGGGGCCGCCGCGCCGACCCCGGCAGCGACGCGCGGCCACCCGGACCCTCGGCGCCCGCAGAGCCCGAAGCCCCACCTCGGCCCCGACGGGGTGGTGTCACCCGCGATCGTGGCGGAGAACCGAAGGCCCGGCACCACGAGCTGGGAGATCACCCACCAGCCGGCGACCGGTTCGATCCAGGGCTGGGCCGGGGCGACGCAGGCCGTCGCGGGCCAGACGGTCGGCCTCTACGTCACGACGACAGCGCCGAGCTTCCGCGTCGTCGCCTACCGGATGGGCTACTACCAGGGGAAGGGCGCCCGGGAGATCTGGGAGTCGAAGCCCGTCGCCGGCAAGGTCCAGCCACCCTGCTCGACGGCCCCCGGGGTGAACATGGTGAGCTGCGACGGCTGGCACCGCTCGCTCACCATGCACGTGACCAAGGCGTTCACGCAGGGCGACTACCTCTTGAAGCTCGTCGGGAGCGCCGGCCAGCAGAGCTACGTGCTGCTCACCGTCTGGGACCCGAAGAGCACCGCCGCCTACCTCGTGGTCGCGCGCAGCCTCACCGAGGAGGGCTGGAACACCTACGGCGGCTATTCCTTCTACGAGGGCCAGGGCGCGTGCACGCTCGGCCAGACGGGCTCGTACCCGCCGTGCAACCGGGCGCGGGTCGTGTCGTTCGACCGGCCGTTCACCACAGGTGACGGTGCGAGCGACTTCCTGAGCAACGAGTACCCGCTCGTCCGCTTCATGGAGCAGCACGGGCTCGACGCCGCCTACGTGACCGACGTCACGGTCTCCGAGCATCCCTCCGTCGTCCTGCGCCACCGGGCGGTGCTCTCGCTCGGCCACGACGAGACGTGGACGGCGAGCGAGCGCGACGCGGTGCAGGTCGGCGCGGCGCACGGCGTCAACGTCGCCTTCATGGGCGCGGCGCCGCTGGTGCGCCACGCACGCCTCCAGGCCTCGCCGCTCGGGCCCGACCGCGAGGTCGTCGACTACCGCACATCGGCAGAGGACCCGCTCGACGCGACCGGGCGCAGCGACGCGACAGTCACCGGCAACACCTTCGCCACACCGCCGGTGAGCTGGGCCCCGACAAGTTTCGTCGGCGGGGAGTACAGCGGGTACGTGGACACAGGGGTTGGCGCGTTGCCCTTCGTGGTCGAGGACGCGTCCTCTTGGATCTTCCGTGGCACGGGTCTTGCCGACGGCTCGCAGGTCCCCGACGTCATCCGCTCGGACATCGAGCACGTGAACCCGGCAACGTCTCCGGCGGACCTCGAGGTGCTCGGCCACTCGCCGGTGCCGCTCACGAGCGCGTACACGAACCAGGGGGAGTGGGACGGCGACACGTACTCGGACATGACCTATTACACGTCGGCGTCGAGCGGGGCGGGGATCTTCGAGAGCGGGACCGTGAGCTGGATCTCGCGCCTCTCGATCTGCGAGAGCCCGCCGGGGCCGTGCCCCGCCCGCGACCTCGCCCGCATCACGGGGAACCTCCTGCGCCTCTTCGGCCAGGGCCCCGCAGGCAAGCTCGAGCCGTCGGTGGCCAACGCGGCGGGCGTCACGCCGGCGGGGTCGTGAGCAGGGCCCCGGCCTCTCTCAGGCGCTCCAGACGGTGACCCAGCGCTGGTCCTCGGGCACGAGCGACGCTCTGAGGGCGGCGTCGAACGTCGCGACCCGCGTGTCGTTCGCTGCCGCGAGGTTGACGAGTTGGAGGTCGGTCACCTGCCTGCGACCCATCAGTACCCGAGTATCGACGAGGGGTGCGGCGAGCGAGACCGAGTCTGCGAGGAAGCTCCACCCCGGGACCCGGCGCATCGCGTCGAGCTGCCCGAGCGCTTCGCCACCGCTCACCTTTCTCCCCACGACCCGCTCGGTCAAGAGCAACCGGAGCAGACCCGCCTCGGTGACCGGGCACGTGCTCCAGCTGCCGAGCTCGGCAAACCGCTCGTGCGCGACTTCATGGTGGATGTGCTGATCCCAGGTGAGGGCGAGCAGCACGTTCACGTCAAGAAGCATCGTCTGGCACGGGCTCGTCGTCACGGTCGGAGGCCACCAGCTCGTCCGTCACCGGATGCCCGGGAACGCCCGACAGCACGGGGAAGCCCGAGGCAGAGCGCCGCGCCGAGCGCGGGCCCCTGATGCCGGACAGGGCAAGCTCGGAGACGGCCTTCCCGAGAGAGATGCGCTCGGCGTTCGCCTTCGCCCTGGCTGCGCTGAGCACCGCCGGATCGAGATCGAGGGTGGTTCGCATGCGCGCATCATAGCATCAGCGCACTAATGGAGCTGTCGCCGGCTCGCCGAAGCCGGGAGCCCCCCGCGCCGTCGGGTAGGCGGGGCTCTGGGCGCCGAGGTCCTGACGAAGTGTGGGCGGCGCCCATCGCGCCCGATTGCGCCCGATCCCGCCCGATCCCGCTCGATTGCGCCCGATTGCGCCCGATTGCACAAGGGCACCCCGCGGGAGCAGGATGCACCGGAAGCGTGCACGAAGACGGGGTCGCAGCGCCCCCTCCACGGTCGCCGGGAGCGGCGAGAGTGGATCCGGGCTCGACCTTCGGTCGTGACCAAGGGTGGAGGTGAGCCATGTCGGCAGAGAAAACCGAGGCCCCAGAGGCCGAGGAACTGGACGTGAACGAGGCGCAGATCGCCGTTCACTGGAAGGAGGAGGACTACTTCTACCCCTCTCCGAAGTTCATCGGGCAGTCCAACGCCTCGGATCCCGCGATACGGGAGCGCTACACCGAGGACCAGTTCCCCGACTGCTTCAAGGAGTACGCGGAGCTCCTCACATGGGACGAGTACTGGCACACGGTCCTGGACACCTCGAACCCGCCCTTCTGGCGCTGGTTCGTCGGGGGGAAGCTGAACGCCTCGTTCAACTGTGTCGACCGCCACCTGCCCACCCGAGCGAACCAGGCCGCCCTCATCTGGGTGCCGGAGCTCGAAGAGGAAGAGACGGTCGTGCTCACCTACCGCGAGCTCTACCGGCGGGTGAACGAGACGGCGGCCATGCTGCGGGACTACTGCGGGCTGAAGACCGGTGACCGCGTCACGCTCCACATGCCGATGGTCCTGGATCTCCCGATCGTGATGCTCGCGTGCGCCCGCCTCGGCGTCGTCCACTCCCAGGTCTTCGCCGGCTTCAGCGGGGCTGCGTGCGGAGGCCGCATCGCGGACTCCCAGAGCCGCGTGCTCATCACGATGGACGGCTACTACCGCAGCGGCACCCTGCTCGACCACAAGGTGAAGACCGACGAGGCGATCGAGCGCGCGAAGGAAGAGGGCCAGGAGGTCGACAAGGTCCTCGTCTACCGGCGATACCCCGGCCAGTACGCCTCGAAGACGCCGATGGTCGACGGGCGGGACGTCTTCGTCGACGAGGTGATGCCGGACTACAAGGGAAAGCTGGTGGACCCCGTCTCGATGCCCGCCGAAGCGCCGCTCTTCCTCATGTACTCCTCGGGGACGACCGGGCGGCCGAAGGGATGCCAGCACTCGACCGGGGGGTACCTCTCCTACGTCGCCGGCACCTCGAAGTACTACCAGGACATCCACCCCGACGACACCTACTGGTGCTTCGCGGACATCGGCTGGATCACCGGCCACTCCTACATCGTCTACGGGCCCCTCGCGCTCGGGACGACCAACGTCATGTACGAGGGGGTCCCCACGTACCCGGACCCCGGGCGCCCGTGGCGCATCGCGGAGCGGCTCGGCGTGAACATCTTCCACACGTCGCCCACGACCATCCGGATGCTCCGCAAGGTCGGCGCCGACGAGCCGAAGAAGTACGACTACCACTTCAAGCACATGACGACCGTGGGCGAGCCGATCGAGCCGGACGTCTGGCGCTGGTACCACAAGGCGGTCGGCAAGGGCGAGGCGGTCATCGTCGACACCTGGTGGCAGACCGAGACCGGCGGCTTCATGGGCAGCACCCTCCCGGGGCTCGAGCCGATGAAGCCGGGGAGCTGCGGCCCGGCCGCGCTGGGCATCTACCCGGCGATCTACGACGAGAGCGGCGAGGAGGTGCCGAGCGGCCGTGCGGGCAACATCTGCATCCGCAATCCGTGGCCCGGGGTCTTCCAGACGATCTGGGGAGACCCGGACCGGTTCGTAAAGACCTACTACGAGAAGTACAACAAGGACCCGAAGAGCACCGACTGGCACGACTGGCCGTACTTCGCGAACGACGGCGCGACGCAGGCAGAGGACGGGTACTACCGGATCCTCGGGCGCGTCGACGACGTGATCAACGTCGCCGGCCACCGTCTCGGCACGAAGGAGCTCGAGTCGGCGGCCATCCTCGTGGATGAGGTCGCCGAGGCGGCCGCGGTGCCTGTGGTCGACGAGCTGCGCGGCCGGGTGGTCGAGATGTACATCTCGTTGAAGCCGGGCGTCCCCGAGGGTGCCAACGTGGAGGCGAAGGTCTCCAAGGTCATCGAGACCGAGATCGGCAAGGTGGCGCGGCCGAAGAACGTCTGGATCGTGCCGGACATGCCGAAGACCCGGTCGGGCAAGATCATGCGCCGGGTCATTGCGGGGATCTCGAACTTCACGGATGTCGGCGACATCACGACGCTCGCCAACCCCGAGGTGGTCGAGGAGATCCGGGTCCAGGTCCAGAAGGCCAAGGAGGAGCGCGGCGAGGTGCCGAAGTCGCTCACCGACAAGGAGGCCGAGGAGATCAAGGCCTTCGGTCAGGCCGAGTAGCGGCGAGGGGCTGGCTCGGGGCTGGCTCGCCGACGGTCTGGCTCGCTGAGGGCTGGCTCGCCGGAGGGGCTGGCTCGCTGGCCGTCGTCCGGGGGGGTCCGGCGGCCTTGCGGCGGGGTCCGGGGCGGCGCGGGGCGGCGCTCCGCGCCCCCTGGCCCCGCATAACATCGTCCTGGTGGCATCTGACCTGACCGGCTCCGGCGCGCGCTCGAGGTCGCGCTCCCGGTGACGGGAGGCGATTGGCTGACCGTCTTCGCGGCGCTCGCGATCGCCTCTCTGATCCCGATCGTGTACGCGATCGTCGACGTGGCGCGCAGGCCGTCGTGGCAGTTCTCGCCCGGTCGCAAGGTGATGTGGGCCGTGACGCTGGGACTCGGTTGGCTGGTCCTTTGGCCTGTCGCGCTCATCTCGTCGATCGTCTACCTTGCCGTGCTCCGGCGCCGGTTCCCGCCCGCGTCCTCCGTGCCCCCACCGGGCTCCCGGTACCCGCCGTACGGCCAGTACGGGCCGGGCTCCTAT
>JBOGGB010000529.1:0-2280 GCA_050743605.1 Acidimicrobiales bacterium | reverse complement strand
ACTCTCGAGAGCTTCGGGGCGCTCGACTACACGGTCGTCGTGGTCGCCTCTGCCGGCGTCCCCGCGCCGTTCAAGTACCTCGCGCCGTACGCCGGGTGCGCGATGGGCCAGCACAGGATGGACAACGGCGAGGACGCGCTCATCGTTTACGACGACTTGTCCAAGCAGGCTGAGGCGTATCGCCAGATCTCGCTCCTGCTCCGCCGCCCGCCGGGTCGTGAGGCGTACCCCGGTGACGTCTTCTACCTCCACAGCCGCCTCCTCGAGCGTGCGGCCAAGCTCTCCGAAGGGCTCGGCGGCGGTTCGCTCACGGCGCTGCCGATCATCGAGACGAAGGCCGGCGACATCTCGGCCTACATCCCGACCAACGTCATCTCGATCACCGACGGGCAGATCTACCTCCAGGCCGACCTCTTCTACTCGGGGATCCGCCCGGCGATCGACGTGGGCAACTCGGTGTCGCGGGTCGGCGGCGCCGCGCAGGTGCGCGCGATGCGCTCGGTGTCGGGGACCTTGAAGCTCGACCTGGCGCAGTTCCGCGAGCTCGAGGCGTTCGCGACCTTCGGCTCGGAGCTCGACCGCGTCTCCCAGGCCCAGCTCGACCGCGGCTACCGGCTGGCCGAGCTGCTGAAGCAGCCGCAGAACGAGCCGCTGGACGTCGCCGAGCAGGTGCTGATCATCTACGCAGGCACCCACGGGTGGACGGACCCAGTGCCCGTCGAGCACGTCCGGCGCTTCGAGACCGAGCTGCGCGCGTACCTCCGCTCCCAGCATCCCGAGCTGCTCGAGTCCGTCCGCACCACCGGCAAGCTCCCCGCAGAGGAGGACATCGACGCGGCACTGCGCGCGTTCGGCGACGGCTTCGACACCGGCAAGGTGGACTGAGTCGTGCCGGGCGGCCAGGAGCGGGCGCTGCGGCGGCGCGTCCGCAGCATCCAGTCCACGAAGAAGATCACGAGAGCAATGGAGCTCATCGCGGCGTCCCAGATCGTACGGTCCCTGAACCGGATGACGGCGAACCGGCCGTACCGGGAGGGAATGGCGCGCATCGTCGTCGAGGCGGCGAAGGGGGACCCTGCCGCGGCAGAGAAGCTGCTCGGCGCACCTTCCGAGCGTCACACGGTCGCGGTCCTCGCGATCGTGGCGGACCGGGGGCTCGCCGGCCCGTACAACGCCTCGACGTTGCGCGCGACCGAGCGGCTGGTGGCCGACCTGTCGGCACAGGGCATCTCGGTACGGCTCTTTGCGGTCGGGAAGAAGGCCCCCTCGTACTTCCGGTTCCGGCGCCAGGACGTCGAGCGGTCCTTCCAGCAGATGAGCGAGCGGCCGCAGTGGGCCGACGCGCGTGCCGTCGCCGCCGCTGTGTCGGCACCGTTCCTCGCCGGCGAGGTCGAGCAGGTCCTGTGCGTCTCGACCCGCTACCGGTCCGCGGGCGCCCAGGCGGTCGAGGTCCGCCAGCTGCTGCCGCTCCCCGATCCCCACGGCGCGGACGCCGAAGGCGCGACGACCAGTACCGAGGGTGCGGCATCGGAGCCTCCCGCGTCCACCGGCTACACCGAGTTCGAGCCCGACGTGGAGACCCTCCTCTCGCAGCTCGCGCCCCGGGCGGTCGAGTCGGAGATCTTCACGGCGATGCTCGAGGGTGCGGCGTCGTTCTTCACCGCGCAGCAGCGCGCGATGGCGGCCGCGAGCGAGAACGCGGACGAGCTCATCCGGACGCTGACGCGGGTCATGAACCGTGCGCGCCAGGACGCCATCACGACCGAGATCATGGAGATCGTCGGCGGAGCTGAGGCGCTCCGCCACTCGAAGGGAGCCTGACCAATGGCCATCACCGCACCTGAGCGCCCGGCAGCAGGCGACCGTCCGCTCGAGGAAGGGCGCGTCGTCGGGATCGCCGGCCCTGTCGTCGACATCGAGTTCCCGCCGCACGCCCTCCCTGAGATCAACCACGCCGTCGAGGTCGACCTCGAGCTCGAGGGGAAGAAGGTGACGGTGACCGCCGAGGTCGCCCAGCAGATCGGCGAGGGCCGGGTGCGTTGCATCTGCATGCGCCCCACCGACGGGCTCGTGCGCGGCGCGCCCGTCCGCAACCTGGGGCACGGTCTCACCGTGCCGGTCGGCAACTCGGTGCTCGGCCACGTGTTCAACGTGCTCGGTGAGCCGCTCGACTCCGGCGACATCGGCGAGGTCGCGGACCGCTGGGAGATCCACCGCCCGCCTCCTGCCTTCGACCAGCTCGAGCCACAGCGCAAGATGTTCGAGACGGGCATCAAGGTG
>JBOGGB010000528.1:0-6802 GCA_050743605.1 Acidimicrobiales bacterium | reverse complement strand
CCCTTGCACTGCGTAGTCGTTCACCGCGAAGGAGTGCTTCAGCGCGAGCACCGCGGCGTCGATCACGATTGTAGGTCCAGGATTGCAGAAGATTGCTGTGAGGTCGGATACGGTGGCGGAGCAGCTCGAGAAGAGCGATTGCGCAGTGGACTTGCACGTAGTCTCTGTGTCTGTCACCTGCCAGCTCCCCCCGCCCCCACCGCCGTAGCCGCCGCCCCCGCCGTAGCCGCCGTAGCCGCCGCCCCCCTTGTACACGCTGGGGTGGCTGCACGACGGGTTGGCTGGGCGGTTCACCTCGACGTAGTTTGTGGCGATCAGGCCGAGCGAGTCGTTCACCGACTTCGGCGAGTACGTGCATGTCTGTGCGTGCTTGTACTTCGATGCGAATGTTGTGCCGCAGTCGGTGTACTCCAGGTCGCCCGTGATGACGACGTTGTCCTGGGCTGCGATCGTGAGGTTGCCCGAGATGCCCGCCGTCGCGCCCGAGGGGGTGTTCGAGCTGTCGGCGTCGCGGACGAAGACGTCGCCCGCGCAGTCATCACTCCCTGCGCTTTCTCCGTCGGGGTAGTGGTACCCGCTGGATGTGCTCGGGAACGTGCCCGGAGCGACGACCTGAGCCTTCACTGTTGTCGGGTGCCTCCATGTGGCCCATGTCTTGACGCTCGAGTTGGACTTGTGCTGGATCGTCCCGTCGAACGGGCTGTCGCCGTCGCCTGTGCAGGACCCTGCCCCATCTGTGCCGACCGTGGAGTCGGCGACGTAGATGACCCCGTTGCCTGTATGTGCGCTGGTGGGGGTCTTGATGTGCGTCCCCGTGCAGGTGCTCGCATTGCCCGAGGCATTCTCCTCGTCCCGTCCTGTCTTCACCGGAGTCTCCGGGCTCGTCACGTTCATGTACTGGGTTGCACCTGTCGCGTACAGCGAGATCGTGGTGGGGCCGAGGTAGGCGCAGCCCTTCAGCTGAGCCACGGCGAGCAGTGTGGAGTCGCTCGTGGGGATGGCCTCGACTGGCACGCCGTGGTGGGAGTTGACCGCTGTGTACCGTGCGACGTCTGTCGTCGCCACCTTGGCGCATGTCTGTGTGTCGTGAGACTTCGAGAGGACGAACAGGCATTTCGGATCGGCGGTTGTCACCGGCGACTTGATTGTCGCTGTTGTCGGTGTGCCGAAGATCGGTTTGCCGGAGGGTGTGACGTAGATCGAGTCGTTCGTGAAGACAGGCCCGTCGACGACTGTGCCGGCCGCGAAGACGATCGTTCCGCATGTCCCGTCCGATCCGCTGTAGGCTGTCGCCTGCCAGTTGTACCTGCACTGCGTTGTCGGGTCATTCACCTGCGAGTCTGTGGACTCGTAGTTGCTCCACCAGATTCGGGTGAGGAAGCCCTCGCCTGCGGAGAGGTCGACGACAGAGCTCTGGTACTGGAAATGGCCCGGGTAGCCGGCTGCACCGATGATCTTCTCATTCAGGTACTCGAAGTTGCCCCGACTCTTCGTCGGAAGGGATGTGCATGCGGTCTTGGTGGATCTCGATTGGCTGAAGCACAGCTGCGGGTTGGTCCACAGGTAGTACTCGGGGACGTTGCCCGCAGATCGTGTCGTCTGGGGCAACTGCGTCCATGTGTCGTAGCGGATACCCCCGTCTGTGGTCGTGCATGTGCGGGCCGTCGATGTCGAGCTGCAGTCGACGAGATCGGGGCGGGCGTTCACCGTGCTCAGGTAGCTGTTGATCCCCGCCTCGAGGGCACGGTAGGCGAAGTGCTCCGCGGCGTCGGACTGCACGAGGGGGTCGTGGTCCATCACATTGGCCGCGAGCGCACCGCCCGCCGTGACCATCATGAGCGCGATGCCGAGCACCATCGCGAGCACGGCCTGCCCGCGCTCACCGTGGTCTCGGGACGCGCCCCCCGAGCGCGGCGCCTTGCGAGCTGGTCTCATCGATCGCGTCATCTGCCTCACCCCACCGCCGGGCTATACAGCACGGTCGTCGACGACATCACGTAGGTTCCCGAGGTTGTCTTCGTCTGGAGACCTCCGACGAGCGCTGTCGACTTGTGCGCTGTGCTCCTTGTGAGCTTCACGTCGAAGCTCAGGTTGTACGACACCTTGTCGATCTCTCCTGCCGGACATGTGGTGAACGGGTGGTTCGATGTGGACGCCGAGCTCTTCTTGCAATTGGTCGAGGCGAATGTCACGGCGTCGCTTCCGCTGCAGCCGGTGGGCTGGCCGGCGGAGCAGACTGTGGTGGATCCGTACGCATAGGTGAACAGTGGCTCGGCGGACGCGTTGTCGCCGTTCGTCACGTGAGGGATCGACAGGAGCGTCCGGGCGGACGACGTCGACCACGTGCACGTGTGCGAGGTTGTTGTCTCGCTGAAGGGGCAGGTGCCGAGCTCAGCCGGCGCCATGGTGAGGAGGAACGTGGCGACCGGCGCGCAAAGTGTCGTATCCGTCGATGTCCGGGTGCAGGAGGCCTCGACCTGCTCGGGCCCGTTGACTGTGCCGGTGTTCGCGTAGAAGGTGAGCGACGTGGGGGTGATCGCTCCGGCCAGGAAGGGGGTCCTCGGCGGTGTGGTCGCGGTGGCACCGTCGAAGCTGGGTGCCGGCGCGACGGCGGCACGGAGCAGGCGCTGGAGGTTCGTCGACAACCAGAGCTGAGAGTTCATATTTGTGTAGGTGTTGCGCACCTGGCTTGTCGTCTGCATCATGGTCGAGACGACGGGGACCGTGATGGCGAGCAGCACGCCGAAGGCGACCAGGACGACGACCATCTCGACAAGGGTGAACCCCTCGTCGCCCCTGGCCCTCCGCAGGGCACGAGCGGCTCGGACGGCGTTCCGCGGGATCATGTGACCGCCACCACCACGGGCGCCAAGGGGGACTGGGCGCTCCCGGGTGTCTCGGTCACCGAGCTCGGGCCGACCGTGAGCTTCACTGTCTTGTGGGACGAGTGGGTGACCGTGACCTCGTAGGTCCCGTAGGGGACGGCCACCTGGCTGAGACCGAGCGGGCCGGTGGGCTCCAAGGTGAACGACGACGGGTTGGACTTGCCGGCCGGCGGAGCGAGCTTCGTGCAGCTCGGGCTCGCGGTGACGGTCGCTCCTGTGTCGGTTTGGCCGTACTTGTTCACGGCGCGGACCGAAAGGATCCCCATGGGCACCGTCACGATGGAGGTCGCGCCGGGAGCTGAGCCGGCCTCGACCGACGGTGTCAAGGTATTGCACTCCGTCGCCGCGACGCCGTAGCCGGAGGTGAAGGGGAAGAGCGCGGGGGTCTCGCTCACCGCGGCTGTGCCCGACGGCACTGTGACTTCGAGGGGATGTGCTGTCATGCCCGAGTTCGTGACGGCGACCGGGACTCCCCCGGCGTACATGCCCTTCGCGCCGGCGGGCGTCGCGCCGGTCCACGACGTGGCTGTCGGCGCCCCGTCGAGGTAGACCGCCCCCGTCTCGGCGGCTCCGGGGGCGGTGCACATGGTCCCCCCGCAGGCGAGCCCGGAGAGCGACACCGCTGCCGGTGTGGTGGGAAGGGTGTCCAGGCTCCACGTCGAGGTGCCCGAGAGCACGACCGCAGAGGTCGAACCGGCGCTCGACGCGGTCCCGATCGCGAAGCAATGCGAGCTGTTCGCACAGGTGATCGCCCAGAGCCCCGTGATCGACGAGGGCACTGTCTCGGGCGTGAACGTGGTCGTGGCCGTCTGCCAGAAGAGCGCCAGCTTGCCTGCGCTGCTCGTGCCAATGGCGAGGCACGCCGAGGTGGACGGGCATGTGATCGCGGTGACGCTCTTGGCTGTATTGGTGGTGTCGAGCTTCCAGGTGGTCGTGCCTGTGAGCGAGACGATCGCCCCGTACGAGTAGAAGTAGAAGTACTTACGGGTCCCGATTGCGTAGCAGGCGGTGCTCGACGGGCATTCGAGCTGCGTCAGTGTTGCGACTGTCGTCTTTGTCGGATGCTGAGATGTTGTCTTCCAGGTGTTCTTGAGCCACGTGTGGCTTGTCGTCTTCGACAGGGAGATCACATCCGCGCGAAATGTCTTGCGCGTGCCGACCGCGTAGCACGTCGTTGTGCCCGGGCACGCCAGCTGGGTGAGGGTCAGCGGTAAGTACGTGGTTGTGGTCGGCAGCGTGTCGGCTGTCCACTTGTGGCTTGTCGTGGTCGAGAGCGACAGGACGACCGGCGTGGTCGCTGTCTTCTTCGTTGCCAGCGCGTAGCACCTCGAGGCGGACCAGCAGGCTATCGATGTGACGCGGGCGGTCGCGTAGGTGCTTGTCGTGGGCAGCGTCCCCTTCGTCCCCCATGTGACCGCCGTGGCCGTCACCGTGCCGGTCAGGATCACCGCGCTGGATCCGTTCAGACCCCAGGCGTAGCAGCGTGTCGAGGCGGGGCACGTGATCCCCGAGAGGACGCTCACCCCGGTGGGCACGGTGTCGGCGGTGAACGAGGGTGCCGAGGCCGTCCCCGAAGAGAGCGACACGCCGGAGTACGACCCCGCTGTCCCCCCGTAGCCGACGGCGATGCACCTGTTGGTCCCCGCGCAGGCGATGGCGGCGAGCCGCCTCGTCCCTGTCAGAGTGGCGACCGACCACTTCTTCGTCGTCGTGTCCAGCACGGAGAGCTCCGCGGTCGGTGACTTGGCGGGCGTGGCCGACGACGACGGCGCCTGGCCGAGGACGACGCACCCGATCCGGCCCGCCGCGGGGCACGAGACGGGGCCTTCGGTCGCGGTCGTGGAGGGGTACTGCAGCTTCACGAGCGAGCCTTCGTCGTAGCGCAGTGTGACGTGGGTGACGGTGTCGAGGTTCGCTGTCACCGCCTGGGTGGCTGTGGCGGTCTCGCTCGGAGAAGCCCACGCGGGCGAGGCGGGCGAACCGCCGACTGTGGGGTTCGAGGTGGTGACGGTGTAGCTGTCGGGAGCGGGGACCTCCTCGAAGACGCAGCCGTAGGAGTTCGGGTGGAGGGTGACCGAGAACCCGCTCCGGGAGATGGTCACAGGAACCAGCTGCACCCTTGTGGACCACGCCCGCCCGCTCGCGTCCTCCTGTGGGGACCCCGGCGGTGTGATGGTGAACGCAGGTGTGCCGTTCACCTCCACGGCGAGGAACCCGTCGTTCGGCAGCCCTGGCGGCGGGTAGTCGAGCAGCGTCGTGTCGGTCACCTTCTGTGTACGACCCCACGTGGTCCACACCTGGGCTTCGATCAGGGTGGCCGTGACGGAGCTCGTGCACAGGTCGGGGTGGTCTCCTTGCGCGGTCTCCCAGGTGAACTCGGCGTGGACGTCGTACGTCATTGTCGACTCTGTCGGCTCTTTCACCGGATCGGCGCCGAAGCAGTGCGAGCTCTCGTCGATCGCCACGCTCGTCTTGGGCACACCCTGTGTGAGTGTGGGGCCTGTGTTGTTCAGCCTTTCGAGGCACTGCTCTGCGAGCGAGAGGGCGGTGAGCTTGTCGCGGGCTGTCGCGGACTGGGAGAGGACGTTCGTGAGCAGCATGCCGACGGGCACGAGGACGACCATCAGGACCGCGAAGGCGATCACCAGCTCGATCAGGGTCAGCCCGGAGTCACCTCGTACGCGCGACCGCCGGGGCGGGCGGGGGACCGATCGTGCAGGGGCGCGTGAGACCGATCCACGGTGCCGCGTTCCAATCCCCAGGAAGAGGCGAGATCGCCAACCCACCTATGTCTTCCTCCCATTCCCGCAGGCAGCATACCCCGCCGGGCAGGACGAGACTGGTCAGCGGCGCCCGGTGGGCCGGTGCGAGGCTCCCCAGGGCTCAGGAACGGCCGCGTGCCGCACGCCGCACGGCCTGTACGACCTGATCGTTGGAAGCTCCTGGGCCGAGGACCGCCGCCACGCCGGCCGTCTCCAAGCGTGGCACGTCCACGTCGGGCACGATGCCGCCGACGACCACCGGCGTCGTGAGGCCGCATGCACGCAGCGCGGCGATCACCGCCGGGGCGAGCGTCAGGTGCGCACCGTTGTGCATCGAGACCCCCACGACGTCCACGTCCTCTTCGACGACGGCCGCCGCGATCGACTCCGGAGTCTGTCGGAGCCCGGCAAAGACGACCTCGACGCCGTGGTCACGCAGGATCCGCGCCACGACTCGGAGCCCCCGGTCGTGCCCGTCGAGGCCGACCTTGGCGAGCAGCACCCGGACCGGAGACTCCACAGGCACCTCTCCCGTCACACGACGGACCGCTCGAGCCAGGTGCCGAACACGGTCCCGAGCGCGTGCATCGACTCGCCCACCGTGACGTAGGCCTTGGCCGCGTCGACGAGCGCAGGAAGGAGGTTCACGGTGGGGTCCGCAGCCTCCCGTGCGATCCGCTCGAGGCACCGGCGGACGGCGTCGTCGTCGCGCGCCTGTCTCACGGCACGGAGCTTGGCCAGCTGGCGCTCCTCGACGCCCGGGTCGATGTAGAGGATCTGGGCCTGGCCCTCGTCACCCTCGATGTAGCCGTTCACGCCCACCTGCACCCATTGCCGTGAGGCGATCTTCGACTGGAACCGGTAGGCGGCGTCGGCGATCTCGGCGCAGAACCACCCGTCTTCGATGCAGGCGAGCACGCCATCGAGCATCGACCCAGCCCCGACGTCCAGCAGATGGGAGAACACCTCTTCGGCCCGTCGCTCGAGCTCGCCGGTGAGCTCCTCGAGGAACCAGGACCCGCCGAGCGGGTCGGCGACGTGGACGACCCCGGTCTCGGACGCGATGACCTGCTGGGTGCGCAGGGCCAGGCGGGCGGCCTTCTCGGTGGGCAGGGCGAGCGCCTCGTCGTAGGAGTCGGTGTGGAGGCTCTGGGT
>JBOGGB010000527.1:0-4975 GCA_050743605.1 Acidimicrobiales bacterium | reverse complement strand
TGTGTATAAGAGACAGGCTCCAGAGAGCCGCGACGTCGATCCCTCGTGCCGCGTGACGCGTGGACGTCGGCTCGAGTGACGAGGGCAGGCGCGCGCGCCCAGAGAGGAGCGCGTCCCACGCGTTCCGCGGGGTCGCCTCGCAGAGAAGGGCACGGAGCGTCCTCGGACCCACGCCGGGCACCGACGCGAGCGCGACGGCGTACGCCTCTTCGGGAAGCACGCCACGATCGGTGCCGGCACCCGGGACGGTCGCCATCGAAGAGGAACGGTCGGGGCAGACGCTGGGGATGCGACGTCACGCACACTTCACGGCGCCTTCATGGCTCTACGCACCGATCCAGGAAGACGATCTTGGCCCGACGTCGGCTCTGGGACTGGGAGCTCGAGCTCCAAAGCGACGGGAGGCAGGTGCGGGCTCGTGGCCTCCACGGGCAGTTGCGGGACCGGTGCTAGGCATGGGCCGTGGGGCTGGACCTCGATCCGTTCGCCAGTGCGCTCGATCTCGCGGCGAGGATCCGATCGCGTGAGCTGAGCCCGCTCGAGGCCCTGGAGGCGTCTCTCGAGCGCATCGATCGGTTGAACCCCGCGCTGAACGCGGTCGTGTGGCGTGACGACGACGCAGCCCGGGCCGAGGCCGAGTCGGTCGGCAGGCGCATCGCCGCGGGCGAGGACGCGGGCCCCTTCGCCGGGGTCCCGACCCTCGTGAAGGACCTCACCAGGGCACGGGGACAGCCGGCCACGTTCGGCTCGGCGGGCGCACCACCAGCGACCTCGGAAGAGGACGAGCTCGTCGTCGCCGCGCTGCGCCACGCGGGGTTCGTGCTCTGCGGGAGGTCCAACACGCCGGAGCTCGGCGCGCTCCCCGTAACGGAGAACAGCCGGTACGGCATCACGCGCAACCCCTGGGACACTGCTCGCACCCCCGGAGGGTCGAGCGGCGGGGCGGCCGCCGCGGTCGCTTCGGGCATGGTGCCGCTCGCGCACGGCAACGACGGAGGGGGCTCCATCCGCATCCCCTCGTCGTGCTGCGGCCTCGTGGGGCTGAAGCCGAGCCGTTGGCGCGTCCCTAGCACCACCCCGGGGTGGTTCGGGATGGCGGTCGAGGGCGCGCTGTGCCGGACGGTCGCCGACGCGGCCACGGCCCTGGACTGCCTCAGCACTCCCAATGTGCGCACCTGGGAGCAGGCACCTGCGCCCGAACGTCCCTTCGCGACAGAGGTGGGAGCCGATCCAGGGCGCCTCCGGGTCGCGCTGTTGACCACGAGCGCGCTCGGGGTCGACGTGGAAGCCTCCTGCCTGGCAGCGGTGGAGGGCGCCGGGCGCGTGCTCGAAGTGCTCGGCCACCAGGTGGAGGTGCTCGACAAGGACCTCTTGGACACCGGGGCGGTAGGACCGTTCCTCGACGTCGTGAACTCCGCGTACGCCCGCTACGAGGGGGTCGACTGGGATCGGGTCGAGCCCCACAACGAGGCCTGGCGCGACGCCGCGACGAAGGTCGACGCGCTCTCGCTCGTGAGCTCGCTGAACGCGCTGCGCCGCGCGACGCCTCCGGTGGTCGAGCGCTGGGGACGTGACTTCGACGTGCTCGTGACGCCGACCGTCGCCATCGAACCGCCCCTCGCCGGCGAGGTGCTCGCCGAGGCCCACGCGCATCCCGGAACGCCGCCGCTGGCCGCCTTCGTGATGGTCGCCTTCACCGTCGCCTTCAACATCACCGGGCAGCCGGCGGTGAGCCTGCCGCTCGCGCACGCACCCAGTGGCCTGCCCGTCGGCGTGCAGCTGGTGGGAGCCCCGTGGGGAGAGGCCGGCCTGGTCCGGCTCGCCGCCCAGCTCGAGACGGCGGCGCCGTGGGGGGACCGCCGGCCGCCCTTGGCGATGGCGGAGACAGGGTGCTGAGCACCCCGTGACCCCGCGGCGCCCCGTGACCCCGCATCGCCCCGTAACCCCGTGACCCCGCGGCCCCGCGGCGCCGCAAGATCCAGCACCTCGCGTCCCCCGCGCAGCGCGACCGCCTCGGCGACATGCTGCTCCTCCGCGACGGCCGCGGCACGGCCTTGCGGATAGCCACTACTTCCGGCGGCGCGCCTTGCAGGCGGGAGAAAGAGCCGCCGGCTCGAGAAGGAGGCACACCGGAGGGCTGATCACTCCGCGGTGGCGGACAAGCTGGCCCGGGCTCGTTCGGACAGCAGAGCACGCTCCGGGCCGTTGGTAGCCAACGCCGCCGCCCGCTCGAACTCGGACGCCGCTTCGCCATGACGGCCCAGCCGGTCGAGCAGGTCGCCCCTCACGCTGTAGAGGAGGTGGTAGTGCTCGAGCGTGCCGGTGCCTACGAGGACGTCCACCAAGGCCAGCGCCGCGATCGGGTCCGAGGCCCACGAGACGGCGACGGCGCGGTTCAGCTCCACGATCGGCGAGGGGGTGACGCGGGCGAGCGCGGTGTAGAGGGCGACGAGCTCCTCCCAGTCGGTCTCCTCGGGCCGGAACGAGCGGGCGTGGCAGGCGGCAATGGCGGCCTGCAGGGTGTAAGTGCCCCGGGTGGCACCAAGCTCGTCCGCCCGGGCCAGCGCGGCCTCGCCCCGCCCGATGTGGAGGCGGTCCCACCTGCGGCGGTCCTGGTCGAACAATAGGACCGGCGCGCCGGTGGGGCCGATGCGGGCCCTCAGACGGGAGGACTGGAACTCCATGAGGGCGGCCAGGCCATGCACCTCGGGCTCGTCGGGCGCGAGGGCGACGAGCATGCGCCCGAGGCGGAGGGCCTCGCCGCAGAGCTCCGGGCGCACCCAGTCGTCGCCAGCGGTGGCCGAATAGCCCTCGTTGAAGACGAGGTAAATGACCTCGAGCACTGCGCCAAGGCGCGACAGGCGGTCCTCGCCGACTGGGACCTCGAAGGGGACGCCTGCCCGGGCGATGGTCTTCTTGGCCCGCACGATGCGTTGGGCGATCGTGGCCTCTGGCACAACGTACGCACGCGCGATCTCCGGCACCGTGAGCCCGCCGACGAGGCGCAGGGTGAGCGCCACCCGCGCGGGCAGCGCCAGGACGGGGTGGCAGGAGACGAAGATCAGCCGGAGGCGGTCATCGTCGATCTCTTCGCTCGACAGCACACCGAGCGTCGCGTCGTCCGCCTCCCTTAGGGCCGAATGGGCCTGCAGCTCGCGCCCGATCTGGGCGTACCTGGCCGCCAGGGTGCGGTGACGGCGGAAGGCGTCGATCGCCTTGCGCTTTCCCACGGCGGTGAGCCATGCACCAGGGTTACGGGGGGCCCCGTCGCCGGGCCACTGGCGGAGGGCGTCCACCAGCGCGTCTTGAGCAAGCTCCTCGGCCAGGGCGATGTCGCCGGTAAAGGCGGCGAGCACCGCGACCACCCGCGGGAATTCGACCCGGTAGACACCCTCGATCGCAGCGGTCGAATCGGCAGCGGGCACTCCACCGATTCAACCACTACGTCGTGTGCTCGTCGGAGGTGGGCTGGATCCGTGTCAGCCCGAGACTGGGCGGACGCGCACCTCGCCCTCGCCCAGGACGCCGAGGAAGCGCTTGCACCACTCCACGGCTTCGGGCAGGTCGCGGCACTCCATTAGCGCCCAGCCGCCCACCAGCTCCTTGGCCTCAGTGAAGGGACCGTCGATGACGGTGTACTCGCCAGCCTTCAGGCTGATCCGGGCGCCCTCGGACGTGGGGGCGATGCCGCCCGTGGCGACGACGACGCCAGCCTTCGTCGCCTCCTCTACGAACCGTCCCATCCTCTCGTACAGGTCTGGAGGCGGGGGCTCCGTCGGGGTCTCCGCTTCGTTCGCCAGGGTGTATCCCAGGAATCGCATGGCCTGCTCCATTTCTGTCCTACGTGGGCGCCTCTCGCCCAATCTGTGAGAACGTCGAGTGGGCTGGGCCCGAATCGACACTCGGCGGAACAAGTTCGGAAAGTCTCTCGCCCGTCCACATGGCGCCCGTAGGCATGGACCGTGCCGACTCGCCCTCGCCTACCACCTCAATAGCCCGCCCAACCGGGCGCGCGCGAGTGTCCAGGCTTCTCGGATTGCGGACAACCCCTCCCATAGCTCATGCGCAGCCCTCCCCACAGCCCCCGGTCCAGCCCCGCCTTCACACATCTATCGCGCGACGTCGAGCACCTCGCGGCCCGCTCGCAGCGCGAGCGCCTCGGCGACGTGGCGCTCCTCCACGAGCTCGTCTCCCCCCGCGACCGCGAGATCGGCGATCGTGCGTGCGACGCGGCGCACCCTGTCGACTCCGCGTCCGCTGAGTCTCCCCGCCCGCACCCCGCGCTCGAGCAGCGAGCCCGCGCCTGGAGAGAGCGGTGCGACAGTAGGCAGCAGGGCCGCGCGGAGCTCCGAGTTGCATCGGACGCCCCTCACCCGCGCGAGCGCCCGCGCCGCGGCAACCCGCCGGGCGACCGCCGACGTCGGCTCGCCAGGCTGGGACGAGAGGAGGTCGTCAGGCGCGGTGCGCTGCAGGGGCACCACGAGGTCGAAGCGGTCGAGGAGCGGACCGGACAACCGGCGGATGTAGCGGGCGCGTGCGGCCGGCGAGCAGCGGCACGACCCCGGCGCGCCGCCGTCCCCGCACGGGCACGGGTTCATCGCGCCCACGAGCAGGAACCGTGCCGGGAAGTCGGCGGTGCCCTTCGCGCGGCTCACGCGCACCACGCCCTCTTCGAGCGGCTGGCGCAACGCGTCGAGCACCGTCACCGGGAACTCCCCCATCTCGTCCAGAAATAGGACGCCATGGCTCGCAAGGCTGATCTCGCCCGGACGCATCGCCGCGGTCCCGCCTCCGACGAGCGACACCGCCGATGCCCCGTGGTGAGGAGCACGGAACGGCGGGTCCCAGGCGATCCCGCCTTCGGGTGCGGGGAGCCCCGCCGCCGAGCGGACCCGCGTGACCTCGAGCGCCTCGGATCGGGCGAGGAGCGGCAGCAGCCCCACGAGGCGGCTGGCGAGCATGGTCTTCCCCGAGC
>JBOGGB010000526.1:0-1824 GCA_050743605.1 Acidimicrobiales bacterium | reverse complement strand
TCGCTCGCGGCGGCCGACGCCGACGAGCTCCACCTCCTCGAGCTGGCGAAGCGGGCGGGGCTGAACATGCTGCGGGTGCCGGGGACGACGGTCTACGAGCGGTCCCGCTTCTTCGACCGCTGCGACGAGCTCGGGATCTTGGTGTGGCAGGACTGCATGTACGCCTTCATGGACTACCCCCAGGACGGCGCGTTCGCCGACGAGGCGACCGCAGAGGTGCGCGAGGCCCTGGGCACCCTCGGTGGCCACCCGAGCGTGTCGGTCGTTTGCGGGAACCAGGAGGTGGAGGAGGTGGCCGCGATGTTCGGGCTCGAGCCCGACCGGCGCGCCTCACCGCTGTTCGACAAGACGCTCGCAGGCGTCGCGGCCGAGGTCCTCCCCGGCGTCCCCTACGTCGCGTCCAACCCGAGCGGCGGCGACCCGCCGTTCCGCATGGACACCGGGGTGTGCCAGTACTTCGGGGTGGGTGGCTACCTGCGGCCGCCCGAGGACGCCCGACGGGCGGGCGTGCGGTTCGCCACGGAGTGCATGGCGTTCGCGACCCCTCCCGAGCCGGTCACGGTGGAGGAGCGTTGCGGCGGCGCGTGGCGCGCGGGGCACGACCCGGAGTGGAAGCGCGGGGTACACCACGACGCCGGGCGCAGCTGGGACATGGAAGACGTGCGGGACCACTACGTGACGACGCTGTTCGGCGTCGACCCGCGGCGCGAGCGCTACGTGGACGTCGAGCGGGCGCTCGAGCTGGGCCGCGCCGCCAACGCGTTCCTCATGGAGTCGGTCCTCACCGAGTGGCGCCGACCCGGCTCGTCGTGCGCCGGGGGGCTCGTCCTCGGCCTCTCGGACCTCGGGCCGGGGGCGGGCTGGGGACTGGTGGACTGCGCGGGCCGTCCGAAGGCGCCGTGGTACTCCCTCTCCCGGGTGCTCGCCCCGCTCGCGCTCCTCGCTGTCGACGAGGGACTGAACGGGCTCGCCCTGCACGTCGTGAACGACCGTCCGGAACCAGTGACCGGCCAGCTCGTCGTCGAGCTGGTGGCGCGCGGCGCCGCCGTGGTGGCGCGCGCCGAGGCTGCCGTGACGGTCGGCGCCCGGGACAGCTGGTCGATCGGCGCCGAAGAGGTGCTCGGGACCTGGCGCGACGTCACCTATGCCTTCCGCTTCGCGCCCCCCGCCCACGACGCGGTGGTGGCGACGCTCCGCGGAGAGGGCGACGCGGTCCTCGCCCAGGTCGTCCACCTCCCGCTCGGGCAGGCCCGGGCGGTGGAGGCGGACCTGGGGCTGACCGCCACCGCGACGCGCGGCGCGCTCGGGCGCTGGGAGCTCAGCGTGCGCAGCGAGCGCCTCGCGCAGTGGGTCACCGTCCGCGCGGAGGGGTTCGTCCCCTCCGACTCCTGGTTCCACCTGCCCCCGGGCGGGTGCAGGGTGGTCGAGCTGTGGCCCGAGCCCGGCGTGAACGTTGACGGGGCGACGCCCGCCGTCCCCAGGGGCACCGTTCAGGCGCTGAACTGCCCGCTCGGGGCCCCGATCCGGGAGGGCGCGCGGTGACGACCCCCGAGCCGTACGCGATCTGGCTCGCCGGCGGCGGCTGGCCCCTTCTCGGGTTCGTCCACGAGCCGGCCGGACCCGCCCGCGGCGCCGTCGTCCTGTGCCCGCCACTCCTCGGCGAGCAGCTCGCGGCATGGCCCCTCTCCCGCGCGCTCGGCCGGGCGCTCGCCGCGCAGGGAATGCTCGCGTTGCGGCTCGACTACGAGGGCACCGGCGACTCGGGCGGTCCCTCGACTGGGGCGGGCCGGCTCGACGCGTGGCTCGACGAGGTCGCCGCCCAGT
>JBOGGB010000525.1:0-2078 GCA_050743605.1 Acidimicrobiales bacterium | reverse complement strand
CCCGACCACTCCTGCAGCTCCGTCATCGCTTCACCATTCTCTTGACTGTAGCGAGATCGATTGCGCGCGCACGATCTCAGCGACTGACATCCCCGCGTCCTCGACGGCCCCTGCCGGGTTCGGCGTGGGCACCCGGCGGCGGTGCCAGCCTGTCCCCCACCTCCGCGTCCTCGCTGTGCAGGTCGAGGCGCGCCCTACGCGCGACCAGCTGGATCACTGAGGCGAAGTCCATGTCGCCGATGCCCTGACCGATCCCGGCCCGAAGCAGCTCGTGGACAAGGCCGGCCAACGGCATCGGCGTCTCGAGAAGCCTCGCGGCGTCGAGCCCGAGGTCGAAGTCCTTGTGGAGCAGCCGGGTGGTGAAGGTGGGCGTGAAGTCCAGGTTCACCAGGGCCGGGGTCTTGTAGCCCGTGAACATCGAGCCCATCACCGAGTCGTTCAGGAAAGTGAGGAAGTCCCGGCGGTGCACCCCGCCCTTCTCGGCGAGGACCGTGACCTCGATGAGCGATTCGATCACCACGCCGAGGAACAGGTTGTGGCAGAGCTTCACGAGGCGCGCCACGTCCCCGTCCCCCACATGGGTCGCCTCGCGCGCGACCGTCCTGAGGTAGGGGTAGGCGGCATCGAAGGCGTCCTTCGGCCCGGAGACCGCCATCGTGAGCTTCCCTGCCCGCGCGACCTTCGGGTTCCCGCTCACGGGTGCCGCGAGGAACGCGACGTGGCGTGCCGAGGCGAGGGCACGGGCACGGGCGCTCGCCTCTTGCGACACGGTCGAGCAGTCCACGACGATCGACGGGGCGGCGCCGGCGGCGAAGAGCCCGCTCTCGCCGTCCAGGACCTCCAGCAGGTCGCCCGACGACGCCACCGTGATGAACACCAGGTCGCAGCCGCCCAGGTCGGAGACGGTGTCGGCAACCTTCGCCCCCAACGCCTCGAGCGGCCGGGTCTTGTCCCGCGTCCGGTTGTACACCGCGAGGTCCAGCCCAGCCGCCAGGACCCGCTCGGCCATCGCGGCACCCATGCGGCCGGTGCCGATCCAACCGAGAGTTCCGCCCATGGCCGCTTCCGCAACCGATTGCATCCCCGCCAGTCTGCGGAGCGGGGCCTGCCTTTGTCAAGCCTTCAGCGCGGAGCGGGCGAGGCGGGAGCCTGGCGCCCGGGCGCGGGCGGGCGGCTGGTGCCGGCCGGGCGGCAGGGGCCCTGTCGCTGCCTCTGCGACGGGGGGCTGGAAGACCCTCGGGGTGCACCGACTCACTCGCGGGCACTCGCAGTCGAGCCGCGCACGACCAGCTGCGGAGGGAAGTGCACCACCTCGAACGGAGCCTCGGGCTCCCGCAGCCGCCCGAGCAACAGCTCGGCGGCATGGACTCCGAGGTCGTAGTGAGGGATCCGTACGGTGGTGAGCGGCGGGTTCACCCGGTCGATGAACGGCATGTCGTTGAAGCCCACGATCGAGACGTCCTCCGGACACCTGAGGCCGGCGCGTTCCACGGCCGAGTAGCAGCCCAGCGCCAGCATGTCGTTCCCCGCGATGATCGCCGTCGGGCGGTCCGGCTCGACGAGGAGCCGGCTCGCGCAGCGGTCCCCTTCGGCGATCGAGAAGCTCCCCGCGAACGCTACGAACCGCTCGTCGTGGGCAGCGCCGGTCTTCTGCATCTCGGAGACGAACCCGTTGTACCTGGCGAACCCGGTCGACATCGACTGGGGGCCTGCGATGTGCGCGATCCGCTCGTGGCCCAGGCTGCGGAGATGCTCGACGACCATGCAGATCCCCGCAGCGTCGTCGACGGAGACGGACGGGAGGGCGCGGTCCTCCACGACCCGGTTCAGGAGCACGACGGGGATCCCGTGCTCTACGAGCTCCCCGATACTCACGTCGTGCCGGCGTGCCGTGGCAAGGACGAGCCCATCCACGCGCCGGTCCACCATGCCCTCGAAGATCCGCCGTTGACGATCCGAGTCGCTCTCGGTGTTCCCGAGCAACGCGACGAAGCCGTCTTGGAACAGACGGTCCTCGACGCCGCGCACCATCGGTGGGAAGAGCGGGTTGTTGATGTCGGGGATGACGATCCCCACCG
>JBOGGB010000524.1:0-8099 GCA_050743605.1 Acidimicrobiales bacterium | reverse complement strand
CCTCGGAGGGTGCTCCGTCGAGCTCTCCGTCGAGCGCTGCGTCGAGCGCTGCGGCGAGCGCACCGAGGGTTGTCCCGGGCTCGGCGCACAACTGGGCCCGGCGAGCTGCGCGCTCGAGCTCGCGCGTGACCTTCGCGCGCCACGGGCGATTCCTGCGCCGGCGAAGGCGGCGCGCGAGCTCGGCGAGCACGAGGAGCGAGACGATCACGACGGTCGGCACGACCGGTACCCGGCGGATCGCCGCCACGAGGTCGTGACCGATGGCGGACGCCGGCGAAGGGTTCGTCGCCGGCACGTATGCGGTCGGGTCGAAGTTCTGCCATCCGAACCCGGGGAACCACACCTGCACCCACGCGTGCGCGTCCTTCGCCTCCTCCTCGTAGAGCCCGGTGATCGGATCGAAGCTGCCAGGCACGTAACCGACTGCTTCGCGGGCGGGGACCCCGAGCGTGCGCAGCATCACCGCGAGTGACGTGCTGATCTGCTCGCAGAATCCGCGCCGGGAGCCGAAGAGGAATTGGACCACGCTGTCCTGTCCAGGTGCGAGCGGGGGGATGTCGAGGGTGTACGAGGTGTGCGTGCCGATCCACCGCTCGAGCGACACGATCTTGGAGACCGTCGTCGCGTCGTGCTCGGTGACCCGGCGCGCGAGCGCCGCCACCCGTGGATAGGCCCGGGGCAGCTCCAGGTCCTTGCGCACGACCGCCGGTGTGAGCCCGGCAGTGCCGTTCGCATTCTCGAGCACGGCGTCGCTCGGCGTCGCGACTGTCGACTCCACGCTGTACTCCGAGCCCGCACCCAGGCTCTCGTGGATGGCGATGGTGTCGGCGGCGACGTAGAGGCGGCGGGTGGGGATCCACACCGCGGTCGCCTGGTCCGCGTGGAGCAGTAGGCCAGAGGCGGCTGCAGCCAGGTAGAAGGTCTGGTAGTCGGGGCGCGGGGCGGCGGGCGTCGCTCCGGACGCGGGGGCCGTGACGGCGGTGCCGGCCGAGCGCCCCGGATCCGCCGATCCTGCCGGACGAGACGGATGCGCCGCCACCATGTCCGGCGCGACCACGAATGGAGGACCGCCGTCGAGGAGCGTCCAGCCGGCGCGTCCCTCGACGGCGTCCCCTCGGCCGGCCCTCCCGCTCCCGGCGCGCGGCGAGGCGCGCCGCGTCGCACGCGCGGTCCCGCTCCTGGTCCACGACTCCCCAGACCAGGCGTCGAAGGTCTCTGCCACCCAGTAGGTGGGTCGTTCGGCGCGGACGCGAAGGACGACCTGGGTGCCGAGGCCGGGGCGTAGCGCGGTGTCGAGCTGGGCGGCGAACCCGAGGTACCCGCCGACACGCGTGGGTCCGCTCGCCGACGTGCGGTTCTGGCCGGTCGGACGAGCAGCGACGATGCGTGCCGGCTGGGCGATGGTGCCCGCCTCCGGTGTCACGCCGGCACCGGGCGACGCGGACGCGCCGGGTGGCAACGGTGCGGGGAGGAAGGTGACGAGCAACGCTGCGAAGAGGATCGCCGCCACGCTCGAGGCCACGACGGACGCTGGGCGGGGGACGGCGCCCCCGACCATCGACGACCACATGGCATGGAGCCCGAGGAGGGCGATCGCGGCCCACAGCCCGACGTACAGGCCGAAGGAGAGGTCGATGGCCTGTGCGCCGGCGACGGCGATGAGCGACGCCGATCCCGCGAGCGAGAGGCCCAGGTCCCGACGCGAGGGCATGTCGAAGGCGTGCGCCGCCTGCATCGAGGCGAACAGGACCGCGAGCGGCGGCTCCAAGGCGCCCAGTCGCCCCGAAGCGGCGTCCGTCGACAACGCGACGAAGAACCAGGCGAAGGCGCCGAGCACCGCGGCGCCGAGGAGGAACTTCAGGTGGAGGAGGGGCCGCTTCCTCTTGCGGTAGGAGAAGGCGCCCCCCACTACGACGAGCGCCGCGCTCGTGGTGGCGAACCACAGCGGGACCTCGCCCTGCGCGGCGCACGCGCCGATGGCGACGCACACCGCCCCGGCGGTCGCGACCCGCAACGCGACGGAGTCCTCGGCCGGCCATGCACGCTCCGGTCGGCGCAGGGCCCGCAGCACCATCATCGGGTGCTGTCCGTCGGCCCCGTAAGCGGCAGCGAGAAGGCAAGGCGCCGCCCTGCCTCGCGAAGCGACATGACCGGGGTCACGATCTGGCCGCCCGCCTCGAGCGTTGCGAGCTCGACCCGGGCGCCGTTCACGAGGAGAGCGTGCACCGTGGCCAGTACCTGCGCCGCGTGCCGCTCGGCTTCGTCGGGGGTCGAAGGGAGCCTCCCGTCGACGACCGTGACCTCCGACGTAGGACGCTCCGTCTCGCGGACCATGAGTGCCCCGGTGTGCGCGGTCGCGTTCCAGTGCACGAGCCTGGGTCGGTCTCCGAGCTCGTAGGGGCGGATCCCGCGCGCGAGCGTGTCTCGCAGCGGAACCGCGCGTGTCGTGTCGAGCGCGCTGCGCGCCAGGCGGCACGCGGAGGCGAGCTCGTCTGTTCCGAGCCGTGGGGCGACGGCGAGCGGCCGCGGGAGCGTCAGCGTGGTCGTGCGGGTCCACCACAGGATCCCGAAGGGCGCCGCGGTCGCGACCCTCACCGTGCAGTGGCGGAGCACACCGCGGCGCTCGGGGCGGATCTCGAGCGCGACCCGATCGCTGCCGCAGGTGAGGGTCGGTGGGCCTGGCGGGTCGAGCGGGGTGAGCTCGACGGGCGCGCTCGCCGAGATCTCGAGACCGACGAGCGCGCCAGCCGACGCGTCGGAGGGTGAGCTGACGATCTGGCAACGCACGCGCGACAAGGCGAACGCCGGCGCCAGCACGCCCACCGCCAGGGCGCCGGCGACGAGCGCCCCGATGGCCTGGACCCAACCTGCGCCGGAATCGTGCGCAACCACGCCCCAGACGGCGAGGACGGCGACGACGGCTGCAACCGGGATCGCTGCCCGGCGCGGCCGCGGGAGCCGGGAGCCGGTCACGGCCGTGGGACGGGCACCGATCGCAAGGCCCCCCGTACGGCGCCGGCTCGCTCGTCTCCGAGCGTGTCTGCGACCAGCCGGTGGGCGAGCCCCGCCACCGCGACGGCTTGGACGTCGTCGGGGATCACGTAGGAGCGTCCCTGCAGCAGCGCGTGCGCCTGTGCGGAACGGACGAGGGTGATCGACGCGCGCGGGCTCGCCCCGAGCCGGACTGCGGGGGCCTCCCGCGTCGCGCGAGCGAGGAGTACGGCGTACCCCGCGACCTCGGGCGTCACGCGGACGGTCGTGCACGCGTCGACGAGGCGTCCCCACTCTGCCGTCGAGCAGACGGGACGGAGCTTCGCGAGGGCGTCACGCCCGCCTTCGCCCATGGCCAGATCGAGCTCGGTCTCGACATCGGGATAGCCGAGCTGGGTCGACAGCGCGAAGCGGTCCAGTTGGCTCTCGACGAGCGGGAAGGTGCCGAGCTGCCCAGGGTTCTGGGTGGCCACCACGAGGTGCGGGCGTGGGAGGGGCCAGCGCGCTCCATCGACGGTGACCTGCTCTTCGGCCATCGCCTCGAGCAGAGCGGACTGCGTCCGAGGAGGGGAGCGGTTCAGCTCGTCGAGGAGCACGACGTGCGCGAACACCGGGCCGGGGTGGAACCGCCAGTCCCCACGCTCCGGCGAATAGACGGACACGCCGGTGATGTCGGTCGGGAGGAGGTCGGTGTGCCCTTGGATCCGGGAGAGATCCGCGCCGAGCGCGGTCGCGAGGGTTCTCGCGAGCACGGTCTTGCCGGTCCCTGGGACGTCCTCGATGAGGAGGTGTCCGCCGGACACCGCGGCGCAGATCGCCACGGTCAAGGTGCCGGGCGCCCCGAGCACGACTTCGCCCACCGCGTCGTGCAGCGCGCGGGCGAGCGCCGCCGCGCCGTCGAGGTCCATCGCGTCCCCGGACAGTTCTTCGCGCTCAGCGTCCCGTGAGAGGAGCCGGCCTCCGTGGTATTCGCCGTCGGGTACGCCGCGTCCCCGTTCCTGCTCCGACTGCGCGGTCATCCCGGCCCTCCTAGAACTCGATACCCGAGAGATCGGGGACCGTAAGGGTGGCTCGTTCTCGCGCCTGCAGCCACCGATCGCGCAATCCACGATGGGTGTCCTCTGAGATCCGGGGCTCGACGACAGCCTTCGGGCGATAGGCGTCGGCGATCTCGTCCGTCCCCGCCACGACGCCGGCTGCGACCCCCGCGAGGAGCCCGGCTCCGAGGGTCGTAGCCTCGAGCTCGCGCGAGAGCTCCACCGGACGCCGGCACGCGTCCGCCAGCGCCTGCACGAACACGGAGTTCGCGCTCATGCCGCCGTCGACTCGGAGCGTCTTCACCGTGACGCCGCAGTCTCGCTCAGCGGCCTCGAGCAGGTCGGCGCCGCGATGCGCGATCCCCTCGAGCACGGCGCGCACGATCTCGGCGCGGCCGGAGCCGCGCGTAAGCCCGACGAGTGCGCCTCGTGCGCCGAAGTCCCACACGGGCGTACCCATGCCCATCAGGGCGGGCACGAACCAGACGTCGCCGGTCGTCTCGCAGGACGCGGCCACCGCCTCGGTCTCCGCGGCGCTGGAGACGAGGCCGAGGTCGTCTCGCAGCCACTCCACGCACGCGCCGGCAGTGAGCATGATCGCCTCGTTCCCCCAGGTGAGCTCGCCGGCTCGCCGCCAAGCCACGATCGGAAAGGTCCCCGACGCTTGCCGCGCCGCGCGCGCGGGGGCCTCGGATCCGACACAGAGGTCGACCATCCCTCCGGTGCCGAACGTCGCCTTGGCGAGCCCCGGGCGGGTGCACCCCTGTCCGACGAGGGAAGCCTGCTGGTCGCCGATCAGCGCGCAGATCGGCGGAGCACCCGGCAGGGCCGCCGCCGTTCCGAGGTTCCCGCAGGAGTCGACCACGCGCGGGAGCAGCCGCTCGGGGATCCGCAGGGCGCCGAGGACCGTGTCGTCCCACGCGTCCCATCGCGACTCGTCGCCTTCGGCGAGCATGCCCGTGACCGCGGCGTTGGTCGCGTCCGTGACATGGAGGCCGCCCTCCGCACGCCCTGCGCCTCCGGCGAGCACCCAGGCGACCCAGCTGTCCACGGTGCCGGCGCACAACTCTCCTCTGCCGGCGCGCGTGCGGTCCGGATCGACGGTGTCGAGGATCGCCGCGACCTTCGTCGCGGACATGTTCGGGGCTAGCCGGATCCCCTCGGCTTGCAGGGTGAGGCAGGTGAGGACCGTGCGAAGGTCCTGCCATCCGATTGCCGGGGCCAGGGGCGCCCCGGTGCGCCGGTCCCAGACGAGGGCCGTCGCGCGTTGGCTGGCGACGCCCACCGCGGCGACGGGCCCGCACTCGGCGAGCACTCCGGCTGCGAGCTCGACGACGGCTCCAGCCAGCCGGGCCGCGTCGAGCTCCGCCAGCCCGGGCGCGGGGGCGCCCACCGCGAGGGCCGCGTGCTGGGCACGCCCCACCGAGCCGTCGGGACGCACGACCGTGGCGCGCACGCTGCTCGAGCCCACGTCCACCACGAGCACGTTCCCGGTCACGGCCAGGGCACCTCGCCGAATGCGCTCGGGATCCCGAGCTTCCCGGGGTTCAGCACCCCCGCGGGGTCGAGGGCGCGCTTCAGGGCGACGAGGACGTCGTGCGCGCCGCCGAGCGCGCCGGCGAGGAAGCGGGCGCGGTTGAGGCCGACACCGTGGTGGTGGCTGATCGCCGCGCCCCGCGCGACGACGGACGCGTCGAGCGCGTCCCAGGCGCGTCGGTAGTAGGTCTCTGCGAAGTCGGCCGATGTCGGCCCGGCGCGGTCCGGAGCCGTCCCGACGTCGGCCCGACTCCCCGCGAAGGTGAAGTACAGGCACGCTCCGTCGAGGTATGCATGCGAGAGGTGCACGGATGCGGAGATGGTGCCGTCAAGCGCGCGCAGCTCCGCGACGACCTCGTGCGCGAGCGAGGGCAGCGCCGCCCAGCGGGCCGCCACCTCGGCCGTGTCGACGACGACGCCCGAGCGCCAAAGTGGCGCAAGGGCCGACACGTCGTTGCGCGTCGTCAGCCAGTGCGCGACGACGCCCTCGTCGAGGCTGGCGGCTGCAGCGCACTCCTCCTCGACGATGCCGAGGGTGGCGCTGCAGAGAGCGGGGTCGGCCTCGTCCAGCACGATGAGGACGCATCCGTCGGAGCAGGCGTAGCCCCGCTCCGACTCCGCAGGGTCGTAGAGCCGCAGGACTGCCGGGGTGGCGCCGCGCCGGAGCACCCGTCTGCAGGCGTCGACGCCTTCTTCGAAGCTGGTGAAGCAGTAGGCGCGCCGTCCCTCGGCAGCGGGCAGCGGGTGGACGCGTAGCCACGCTCGGGTGATCACCCCGAGCACGCCTTCGCTGCCGGTGAACAGCTGCGTGAGGTCTGGACCGGTCGCCGAGCGGGGGGCGTCCGCGCCCGTGCGCACGACACGGCCGTCGACGAGGGCGACCTCGAGACCTGCGACCATGTCCTCGATCTTCCCGTAGCGGGTGGAGTACTGGCCCGCGCTGCGGCACGCGAGCCATCCGCCCACCGTCGACAGGTCGACCGACTGGGGCCAGTGCCCGAGCGTGTAGCCCGTGCCCGACGCGCGGAGCGTCTCTTCGAGGTCGCGCCCGTTCGTCCCGGCGGGAACCTCGGCCACGAGCGACGTCTCGTCAAGGTCGATCTCGCCAACGAGGCCCGTGCAGTCGAGTGCGACCCCCCCGAACAGGGGAATCGCGCCGCCGCACACCCCGCTGCGCCCTCCCATTGCCGTCACCGGGACGGAGTCGGCGGCGCAGGCCGCCAGGATCCGGGCGACCTGAGATGCGGACGAGGGGCGCACGATCGCGTCGGGGCGGGCGGGCACGCTCCCGGAGGCCGCCCAGCCGATCGCGAGAGGCCACCAGTCGCGTCCCGCCTCCGCGCGCGCACCGGGATCCAGCTCGACGGTCCCTCCCTCCTGGCGGATGCGGTCGAGGATCGCCTCGGGCACCGGGACGCCGCGGGTGCCGAGCCGCTCGCCCGCGGTCTCGGCGCCGCCATCTATCGGCGTGGGCGCGGCGGCGGCGCGGCGGGGCACGAACCCGGGCACGAACCCGGGCACGAGCCCGGGCTCGGGCTCGGTCACCGTCGGTCCTCGGTCCCGACCGGGAGGCCCGCCGCTTCCAACTCGGAGCGGACTTGGGCCGCGAAGCCCTCCGCGTGGCGGGAAGCCTGCTGGTCGCTCCAGCCGAGCTCGGCAGCGAGCAGCGACGCGACCGCCGGGGCGGCGAGCGCGGCCGCACGACCGTTCTGCAGGGCGGCGCGAGTCCGCCGACTGAGCACGTCCTCCACTGACTGGGCCATCTCCTCGCGCACGGCGTGCACCACCTCGGCACCGAGGTAGGGCAGACCGTCGACGACGGGCTCACGCAGCTCGGGGCGCATCTCCTGGAGCTTGCGGACCGCACCAGCCTCGGTGCCGTAACGCGCGGCGAGCCGGTCGTCGCGCGCCGCGGCACCGGGCGAGCGCCTCGGGGCGCCGCGCAGCTCGAGGTGCCGCGTCACAGAGCGCGGGGAGTCCGACCCTCGGCCGAGCAAGCGGACTGCCGTGTCCACCGTGTCCTCGGCCATGCGCCGGTACGTGGTGAGCTTGCCTCCGGTGACGGTGACCAGGCCGTCCGCCGAGGTGAGCACCGAATGGCGCCGCGAGAGGTCCGTCGTGCGCGCGGACACCCGCCTCCCGGTCACGGGAGCGAGCAGTGGCCGCAGCCCTGCCCAGACCGCGGTGACGTCGGAGGGGCGCAGCTCGGCGCTCGTGGACGCGTTCACCGCGGAGAGGAGGTAGTCGACATCCTCGGGGGTGCATACCGGACTGTCCAGCGGTCCGTCGTGGTCGGTGTCGGTGGTGCCCACGTAGGTGACGCCGCCCTCGGGCCAGGGGACGACGAAGACCGAGCGATGGTCGCCGCGGACCGGGAGCACGGAGGCGACGTCGCAGGGAAGAGAGGCGGACCGGACGCTGAGGTGCACGCCCTTGGCCGGCCGTAGGGAAGGGCGATGCTCTGCCCCGGAGAGCGCGCGCACGTCGTCGGCCCACACCCCCGTCGCGTTCACGACTGCACGGGCTCGCACGTCG
>JBOGGB010000523.1:0-4699 GCA_050743605.1 Acidimicrobiales bacterium | reverse complement strand
CGCTGTGTCCCGGTGGCCGTCGATGAAGGTGACTATCTCTTCTGCCGGCGGTCGAGCTCCGCCCCGAAGAAACTTGCTGCGGCCTGCAAGATGTCGTTGGCCCGGCGCAGCTCCTTCACCTCCTTGCGCAGCTCTCTGAGCTCATCGCGCTCTCCAGTCGTGAGGCCCGGACGCGCGCCGGCATCGACGTCGGCCTGCTTCACCCACATCCGCAGTGACTCGGTGCCGATGCCGAGCGCACACGCGGCTGATCACCGAGCGGTCGCCGGGATCCTCTCGGTGGAGCTGGTGCACCATGCGCACAGCACGGTCCTTCAGCTCCTCTGGGTAGCGCTTCTGTGCCGGGCTCTTGCCCGATGGCTGGTCCATGACTCCATCCTCACTTCCAAGGTATGGAGCCTCCGGGGATCCCAGGCCGGTTCATATCGCTGGAAGCTCGCTGCATCAGCCACGTGGCGCCAAGGTCTAGATCAGCGTCCACGGATGGCGTTCTCGGCACCAAGAGGCGAGTGCGCCCTTGCGCTTTTCGGTCGCGGCGCGCTGCACCTGGTCGTCTGCGAAATCCAAGAACGGCTGCAGCTCATCGCGGCTGAACGGCCGGACCTCGGGGTTGCCCTCGTAGTTGTTCAGGTGCACGATCGTGTTCCACTCGTCACAGATGGCCATGGGCAACGCCCCGAAAGACTCCTCGCACTCCTGCACCCAGCCGTAGCGGGCGTCGGTGAGGTATTCGCTGAACAATCGCAGATTCGCCTGGTAGTCGCGGATAGTTGAAGGGGCGAGGTGACGCTTCGCGGGCAACGACAGCGTCAACTCGTCGACATGTGAGGGCGTCCAGCACCAGGGGTACTCGTTGGTGGACTCGAAGAACCGG
Source organism: Acidimicrobiales bacterium (assembly GCA_050743605.1). Classification (GTDB taxonomy): domain Bacteria; phylum Actinomycetota; class Acidimicrobiia; order Acidimicrobiales; family RAAP-2; genus JAJYVT01. The sequence continues at coordinate 3,825 of JBOGGB010000523.1, read as the reverse complement.
CGCACGAGGAGTCCCCGGTCATCGGCCGTGTCGTCGTTGAGGCCACGAGACTTCTGTTGGGCGCGCCAGCCCCGAAGCATCGTCTCGAACATCGCGTCCTACGGTCGGATGTGCGCGACCCCGGAGACCAGCTCGAGGTGCGCCGCACCCTCCAACCCCGCTCGCCCCACGCACCCTCCCGGCCGTCTCGCAACTCTCCCCACAAGTGCGAGGAACCTGCATCAGATGGGAGCACGTCGCGCGGATGCTGGTCAGCGCCCTCGACCGGGACCGTCGTCAGACCCATTCGGGCGACGCGCTCAGCAGGCGACCTGGACGTTTGCTCGCGACTGATGCAATTTCCGAGCTTTCTTGTAGCCCATCGCGGTGTTGATGTCACGGTGCCCAGCGACGGGCTGGGCGATGTGCGGCCGTCGGGTCCGATAGCGCCGATCTTGACCAAGGCATGGTCGAGGCAACTGCGCAGTGCGCCCTTCGACACGGGGTGGTCCTCGAGCTGGCGACGGCACTGGAGCTCGGGTCGGCGTCCTACCGCTGAACGTTCAGGGTAAGAATAGCCTCACCTGCGTGCTTAGGCAGCGCCCCACCGGCGGCGTCAGCGATGGCGAGGAGCGACTCCCAGACGTCCGCCGGGCGGTCTCGGAAGAAGCTTTCAGGAACCGCGCTTGTGCAAACTCGCCCAGGTGCTTACCAGCCCATCGGGCGACCCGGTCCCGTAGAGGGCGACCTTGGTCGCGTGCTGGCGTGCGCAAGGATTGGGTCATGTCCGACCCCTTGCTCGAACCCCAACCACACGTCGACGCGACCGCGGCGGCGACGCTCCTTGCAGACTGTTACCAGCTCGAGGGCACCCTCAGCCCGCTGCACGGCGAGCGCGACCGCAATTTCCGCGTCGACACGCCTTCCGGACGCTTCGTGCTCAAGATCCACAACCCGGCTGACGGCGCGGCGGTGGTCGACATGCGCACCCGCGCCATCGCCCACGTCCGCGCAGTTGACCCGTCGTTCCCGGTGCCCGCCGTCGTGCCGACCGCTACGGGAGAGGACATGGCGACGGTGACCGCTCCCGACGGCCGGGTGTCGCGGGTCCAGCTCCTCACCTTCCTCGAGGGACGCCACATCGGGGTCGACGAGCTCGACGAGGACCTGCTGTACGACTGGGGGAGGAGCACCGCCCGTCTGGGGCGAGCACTGCGCGGCTTCTTCCACCGTGCGGCCGGGTACCCGATCCAATGGGACATCCACCGCGCTAGCGAACTGCGAGACCGACTCCCCCTCGTGGACGGCGACGCGCGTGACCTCGTCTCGACGGTGCTCGACCGCTTCGATGCCCTCGTGGTGCCCCGCTTCGATGGACTGCGGGCGCAGGTGGTCCACGGCGATCTCGGTCCCGGCAACGTCCTGTTCGGAGATGACCGGCGCGTGTCGGGCATCACCGACTTCGGCGACACCACCCACACGGCGCTCGTCTGTGACCTGGCCGTGGTACTCGCCGAGGTGCTGCAGACCAGCCTGGGTGCGCTCGAGCTGGCCGAACCCATCGTCGCCGGATACACCTCGCTCACGCCGCTGGAGGACGAAGAGGCGTACCTGCTCGCCGACATGACTGCCGCCAGGGCGGCGACCGAGGTCGTCGTCACCATGTGGCGGCGGGCGAATCACCCCCACGTGACGGATGAGCCCGACGGGGCGATCGCGCTCCTGCGCAACCTGGCCGAGACCGGGTTCGACAAGGCCACCTCTCGCCTCGCGCGCATGTGCCGGCGGGCGACCTCACCGGCCTCGCTCCCCTATACCTCCCGCCCAACCGGCGAACTGGCAGCCTGCCGAGCCCGCGTGCTGGGCCCGCTCGAGCTGAGCTACGAGCAGCCGCTCCATCTGGTGCGAAGCAGCGGCACCGCAGTCTTCGACGCCGAGGGCCGGCGCTACCTGGACGCCTACAACAACGTGCCGGTGGCCGGGCATTGCCATCCCCGGGTGGCCGAAGCGATCGCCGCCCAGGCGTCGGTGCTCGTCACCAACACCCGTTACCTCCACGAGGCGGGCATCGCCTTGGCCGAGCGGCTCCTGGCGCTCGGCCCCGGCGGTCTCGACCGCGTGCTGTTCGTCAACTCCGGGAGCGAGGCGAACGACGTCGCCTGGCGCATCGCCCGGTTCGCCACCGGCCGGCGAGGCGCTCTTGTCACCGACTTCGCATACCACGGCGTGACCGAGGCCACGACCGACTTGTCCCCGGAGGGATGGCCACCCGCGTTTGTACCAAACCATGTGGGACTCCTCCCCCCACCGGCGGCACCCGATCGCGACGGGCCGGACGTTTCGCGCCAGGCGGTGGCGGCCGTCGAGGCCTTCGCCCGAGGGCCGTTTCCACCCGCCGCGATGTTCGTCGACCCCGCCTTCACGAGTGACGGTATCCTCGGACCGGCCGCAACGTGGATCGTCGACACGGCGGCCGCGCTACGTGCCGCCGGCGGACTCGTAGTGGGCGACGAGGTCCAGGTCGGCTACGGACGCACCGGAGAGCATATGTGGGGCATCATGTCTTCGGGCGTTGCGCCCGACCTCATGACGCTCGGTAAGCCCATGGGCAACGGGTTCCCCATTGCCGCCGTGCTCGGACGGGCCGACCTGGTGGACCCGTTCATCGAGGCGACCGGCTACTTCTCCACCTTCGGAGGCAACACGCTGGCCTGCGCGGCGGCACTGGCGACGCTCGACGTGGTCGAGAAGGAGGGCCTCGTCGTCAATGCCGCGTCGATTGGGGCTCAACTCGCCAAGCTGGCTCAAGACGTGGCAGGCACGCACCCCGGCGTAGGGGCGATTCGCAGCTGGGGTTTGCTCCTGGGCCTCGAGATCCTAGGCCCCAACGGCGAGCCCGACTCGTCCCGAGCGAGCGCCGTCGTCAACCGACTTCGCACGCTGGGAGTGCTCGTCGGCACCACCGGGCGCGCGCGCAACGTGTTGAAGGTCCGACCGGCACTCGTGTTCTCGACGAACGATGCCCAATTCCTCGCCGACCGACTCGACGAGGCGCTACGCACGACCGCGAGCACCTTGTAGGGGCCGAATATTTGATATGGGTAGCGGCTTTGCTCCTCCTGACGTATCCATTCATGTCCCTTCGATACGTTCGAGCACCTGTGGTGGGCATCGAACGTGGCCTGATTTGAACCCGCCGAGCGGCCGGTCGAGGCACACGACGATCTTGTCCTCGTAGAACTCGTGGATCTCGTCCGTCGCACCTCGTAGGTACTGGGGCTTGGTGTTGTCGGCAAAGCGGACGCGGTCGTGCAGGGCGAAGGCGGCGAGCGCGCTCTGCTTGCGTAGTTCGTCAATGACACCCATGCGGCGGTTGACCGCTTCGATGACCACCCACATGTCGTCGTCGAGCAGGCCGGCGCCGATAGCGCGACCGAGCACGAAGATGTCGGGGGTCGGCCAGCTTTCCTCGGACACGACCTGATGCTGAGTGCCCGGTTCCATCCCCGCCGGTGTTGCAGGGGTCGCTCTGAGGGTTCCACGCCCCGCCCGAGAACAGCTGGGCGAGGTCGGCCATCGGCCGCAGGCCGTGCTTCGTCGCCGTCTGGATGTAGGAGCGCACGGTGGCAAAGCGCTAGGCGCCGTGAATTGCTCGGAAGGGGTCCGAGATCTTGGAGTGCGGCTTTACCATCCTGACGTCGGTTTCGGCGCAGTTGTTGGTGAAGGGGACCCGTAGGTCGCTGGCGAAGCGGACGATGTCCCCCTTTCGATCCCGCACTGCGACGGCCAGGTTGAAAGACTCCTTCTCCAAGTGGTCCCGGGCGCGCCATCTCGGCGGTTCGGGGG
>JBOGGB010000522.1:0-9018 GCA_050743605.1 Acidimicrobiales bacterium | reverse complement strand
GGCCCAGATGGACCACCTGGCGGGCACCGCGGCCGGATCCGTGACCGCCCCCCATGATGCCTTCCACTCCCGTTTCGTAGCCCTCGCGGGTACCCGCCCGACGCAGCTGATCGCGGAGTTCGCCGACCAGGCCGGGAGGTACCGCCGGGTCTACGGGGGCTCCCTTCCCGAACGCTGGCCCCAGCGCCAGGCGGAGCACCGCTCCATCCTCGACGCCGCCAAGGCCGGCGACAGCGCGGGCGTCGCCGGGGCGATCGCCCACCATTACCTGGGAACGGCACGGATCGTGGCGGCAGCCCTCGATCCCGACCACCGGCTCCGCCGGCTCGAGGCCGGCTTCGAGGCGCTGATCGGCAAGCCGACCCGTGAAGGACGCACTTCTCGCGGCCAGTCGACGCACCTCGAGTCCACACGCCCGCCGTCGACAGCCCCGGCGTCGCGTTTAGCGCCCGTCCATGACGAGGACCACCTTGCCCAGCTTGCCGCCAGCGGCGAACCGCTCGTAGGCGGCGGCGCAGTCCTCGAGGGGGAAGGTCGCCTCGACGGGGACCCGAGCGTGGCCCTCGGCGACTAGGGGCAGCACGTGGCGCTCCACCAGCCTGGCGGCGATCGCCTTCTCCTCGAAGGACCGGGCCCGCAGCGTCGAGCCGCGGATCGTCCCACGCCGCGACATGAGGAGCCGGTAATCGAGCTCTCCCACGGAGCCCGCACCCACACCGACAACCGCGATCCGCCCCCCGATGGCCAGCGCCTCGAGGTCGGGGCCGATGTTCGGTGCTCCGACGAGCTCGAGGATCACGTCGTAGGGACCGAGGCCGAACGCCCGCTGCGGGTCGGCCGGCGCGGCGCCGAGCTCGGCAAGGGCGGGGTGGAGGTGCGGCGACCGGACGCTGGCGACGACGGACGCGCCGGTTGCGACGCCGAGCTGGACGGCAGCCAGGCCGACCCCGCCGGCCGCACCGTTCACGAGGACGCGTTCGCCGCTGCGGAGCCCGCATTGGGTGAGCAGGGCGTCGTGGGCGGTCGTGAAGACCTCGGCGAACCCGCCGGCGCCGGGCCAGTCGAGCTTTTCGGGCACCGGCATTGCGAGTCGTTCGTGGACGACGGCGAGCTCCGCCTGGCCGGCAGCCGAGGTGATCGCCATGACGCGGTCTCCAGGGCCGAAACGAGTGACGCCGACGCCGACGGTCTCCACCTCGCCGGCCATCTCGAGGCCCAGTAGGTCGGAGGGAAGTCCCGCCGGCACCGGATACCTCCCAGCGACCTGCAGTAGGTCAGCCCCGTTCACCGACGCGGCCCGCACGCGCACGAGCAGCTCGCCCGAGCCGAAGACCGGGTCAGGCCTCTGCGCGCAGGTGGCTACGCCCCCGGCGGCTACGACGCAGCGCACGAGAAGCTCACGTCAGCAGAACCACGGGGCGGGATGCACTAGGCACGACAATATCCAACTCCAGTATTGACAGCAACTGTGGTGATTGGATACTCTTTCGGCACTGTAGGCGAAGAGTTCCTGCCTGGTTCCGAATGGGGGGGAAATGCGACATGGTCGTCTTCTAGTCGGTGCTGCCGCCTCCGCGGCGGCGTGCATGGTGTTGAGCCTCGTTGGAGCTGGAGTCACGAATGCCGAAGGGCGATCCGACGGGACTCACAGCGGCAATTCGCATCCCATACTCGTCGGCGCCGATCTCTCGCTGACGGGCGATTTCGCCACGACAGGCGTACCGTACTCCCAGGGCTACAAGCTATGGGCGAAGAACGTGAACGCCGGCGGCGGGCTGCTCGGCCGGAAGGTCGCCGTCACAGTGCTCTCCGATGCGAGCACACAGGCCGAGGTCACCACCAACTACGAGAAGCTCATCTCCATCTCGCATGCCACACTCCTCTTCGGCCCGGTGACGACCCTCTTCACCGTGCCCGCAGCTAAGGAGGCACTCCGCTTCGGCTACGCGCTCGTCGAGGGCGCCGGCGGTGGGCCCATCGTGTTCAACTCGGGGCTCACGAACGTCTTCGACACCGGCCAACCGGTCGCAGACGCGGTCGTCCCGTACGCGAAGTACCTTGCCGCGCTGCCAAAGGCGATCCGCCCGAAGACGGCGGCCTACGCGACGGAGAACACACCCTTTGACGTTCCCGAGACCGAGGGCGCGAAGCAGATCATGCAGGCAGCCGGGATCAGGACGGTCTACGACAAGACCTTCCCGACAGAGGTGGCCGACTACACGCCGATCGCGGACCAGATCGCAGCGTCCCACGCGACAGCGGTCATTCTCGGGGCCGGCGACCTCTCGGTCCTCTCGCCGTTCATCCACTCCTTCATCCAGGAGGGGTACAACCCGAAGGCGCTCTACTCGGCGAACGCGGTGAGCCCCCCGACATTTCCCGGGCCCATCGGAGGTGCCCACAACGCGAATGGGATCGCCACGACCGCCGGGTGGTGGTCGGGGTACAGCAATCCGATGAGCAGGGCGTTCGTGAGCTCGTACGTGAAGACGTACGGTGGCACCGCCGCGAACGTGGCCCCCGGAGCAGCCGAAGGGTATTCCGTCGGCGAGGTGGTGCAGGCGGCCGTGGAGGCGACGCACAGTACGAACAACGCCAAGATCATCAGATGGCTCCACTCGGGCAAGACGATCCAGACGGTCCTCGGACCCGTGAAGTTCAACTCGAAGGGCGAGAACACGACGGCTACGGCCTTCATCTTCCAGTGGGTGAACGGTCACTACATCGCGGTGATCCCGCGCCAGCCCGGCGGACCCTCGTTGCTCTACCCGAAGCCCTCGTGGGGGAAGGGCTGAGTCGTAGACCGGTTCTCTCGGCGGAAGAGCGTCTGATCGGGCTCGGGAGGCTCCGCGCTTCGTGGTGTACTGGCAGGCGATCGTCGATGGCGTCCTCACCGGAGGGGTCTACGCACTCATGGCGGCGGGCCTGACGCTCACGTTCGGGGTGATGGACGTGATCAACGTCGCCCAGGGCGTCCTTGTCGTGCTCGGTGCCTACCTGAGCTACGAGCTTGCGACGAAAGCGGGCATCGACCCATTCCTGGGACTGCTCATCACGATTCCAGTGATGTTCCTGCTCGGCTACCTCGTCGAGGCCGTCCTGATCAGGCGACTCCGCCAGCTCACCGTGTTCAACTTCGTGGTAATGGCGATCCTCGCCACCTATGCGGTCTCGGTCATCCTCGAGGGCGCGCTCGACATGGTCTTCGGGTCCAAGATCATCGAGATCCAGGCGTCGTACGTGACAACCTCGTTCGTTGTCTTCGGCCTGCACCTCCCTGAGATCGACGTGTACGGGTTCCTCCTTGCCGCCGGCATTCTCGCGCTGCTCTACCTCCTCCTTTACCGGACGAGGTGGGGCCGGAGCGTCCGCGCATCGGTACAGAACCGCACGGCGGCTACCCTCGTGGGGATCCCTGTGCACAAGGTCTCGAGGGTCGTCTTCGCGATCGGAGTGGCGGTTACCGCGGCGGGGGGAATGATCTTCGGAGCCACCAACGCCTTCAACGGTGACAGCGGCACGGACCTCATTTCAAGGTTGCTGACGATCGTGGTGCTCGGAGGTCTGGGGAGCATGAGCGGGGCACTGGTCGGGGCGGTGGCACTGCTCGTCGTGGAGGACCTGGTGGCGGTGATCTGGTCTCCACTGTGGGCGCCGCTCGTCTTCGCCGTGGTGCTCGCGGGCGTCCTCCTCACCAGGCCGAACGGTCTGCTCGGGCGCAGCCCCGGGCGCGCACAGTGAGCCTTCGCGCCGAGGAGGCGCTGGAGGAGCCCGTTGGCGTCGTACCTCTGGCGCCGACGCAGGACCGGAACCGAAGGATGCTTGGGAAGGGATCGGTGGGTGTCGCGGCTGTGCTCCTCGTCCTCCTCCCGCTGGTGCTGACCAACCCGACGATCACCGGTATCGGCGTATGGGCGCTGCTGTTCATGGCCTGCGCAACGGCGTGGGGGGGGTTCGCGGGGCTCTCAGGCTACGTGTCGCTCGGATACGCCGCGTTCTACGGGACCGGAGCCTACGCAATGGCGCTCGTAGTGAACGCAATCGGTTGGAGGGGCGGCTACAGCATCTTCGTGCTCGTTCCGATCGCGGGCATCGTGGCGATGGCCGTGGCCATCCCCTACGGGATCATCGCTCTGCGGACGAGGCGCCATCAGTTCGTAATCCTGACCGTGGCCCTCTTCTTCGTCTTCCAGCTCATCGCATTGAACGTGAGCTGGCTCGGCGGAAGCTTTGGCCTCTACCTCCCCTCGGCTCCCTGGCCCGGAGCAACGTACAACGATCGCTTCTACTACGCGGGCCTGATCCTCGTGGCGCTCACCACCGCGCTCTACTGGTGGATCCGCCGGACGCGCTTCGGATTGCAACTGTGTGCGATCCGAGACGACGAGGATCGTGCACTGAGCCTCGGGGTGAACACCGGTCGGGTGAAGTTGAGCGCGTTCGTGATCTCGGCGGCACCGATCGGAATGGCCGGAGCCCTCTACGCCTACTTCGTTGGTCAGATCCTCCCGCCGTTCGCGTTCAATCCCATCTTCGACGCTTCGGTGGCGGTGATGTGCATCACGGGAGGCATCGGCACCCTTGCCGGACCGCTCATCGGGGCCGCGGTGCTCGAGTCGCTCCAGCAGTACCTGACGCTCCAGTTCTCGACGACCGCTCTGTACCTCGTCCTCTACGGGGCCGTGTTCGTGCTCGTGATCCTCTTCACGCCCGAGGGCCTCTATCCGCTGGTTGCACGGCGATTCTTCGGGCCGCGGCCGAAGGCAGGAGTTCCACCGATGATCCAGTCGCTTACCGCTGCGGCTCGCCGTACCGCGCTCGCCCGGCCTCGGGCGAAGGCAGAACGGCAATGACCGCCACCTTCCTCGAAGTGTCAGGCGTGTCGAAGTCCTACGGCGGCGTGCAGGCGTTGGCCGGGTGCTCGCTCCGGGTGCGACGTGGCGAAGTAGCGGGGCTAATCGGGCCGAACGGATCGGGCAAGACCACGCTCTTCAACGTGATCACGGGCTACGAGCGTGTCCGCCAGGGCACCGTGAGCTACGAGGACCGGAGGATCACCAACAGTCGCCCGGACAAGATCTTCAAGCTCGGTATCGCCCGGACCTTTCAGCTCGACAGGGTATTCGGCCAGCTCACCGCGCTCGAGAACGTCCTCGTGGCGACGCAGTCCGGCACGGGCTGGATTCGAAGCATGATGCAGACCAAGGGCTCTGCTGCCCAACGGCAGCGAGCCATGGACGCTCTCGAGTTCATGGGGCTGGGAGCCCTTGCCAACCTCCCGGCGGGAAAGCTCTCCTACGGCCAGAGACGCCTGCTCGAGATCGCGTTCGTGCTCGTCACCGAGCCGCGTGTGATCCTCCTCGACGAGCCGACCGCCGGGATCAACGCCCGGCTGGTCGATCAGCTTGCCGGGAAGATCGTGGAGCTGAACCGGCTCGGCACGACGTTCCTCGTCGTCGAGCACAACATGGCCTTCGTCATGGACCTTTGCACGTCCGTGACGGTGCTAGACCGCGGTTGCCACCTCGTATCCGGGGAGCCCGAAGTAGTGCGGAGCGATCCGCGTGTGCTCGACGCCTACCTTGGCGGGGGGAAGGAACCCCGATGACCGCAGCCGAGATGGTGGCAGCTCAAAGAGTCGGGGCGCTCGAGGTCTGTGACCTCGTCGTCGGCTACGGGGGCGGCGACGTGCTGAAGGGGGTCTCGGCGAGCATGCCGAAGGGAGCGATCACCTGCCTGATCGGCCCGAACGGCGCAGGCAAGTCGACCCTGCTCGCCGCGGTCGTCGGGCTCCTCCGTCCATCGTCCGGCCGGGTGCTGCTGGACGGCCGCGACGTCACCGGCATCTCGTCGCGCGAAGCGCTCGCGGCAGGGGTGGTGATCGTCCCCCAGGCGCGAAGTGTCTTCCCCGACATGACCGTCCTCGAGAACCTCGAGCTCGGCGCATACACGATCCGGGATCGGCGGGTCCGAGAGGAGCGGTTGGCCAAGGTCGCCGAACAGTTCCCGACCGTCATGGCCAGGTCGAAGGTGAAGGCCGGTCGGCTGTCGGGGGGCCAGCAGCGCCTCGTCGAGTTCGCGCGGAGCCTGATGCTCGAGCCGAACCTCGTGCTGCTCGACGAGCCTTCGATGGGCCTCGATCCCGGCTCGTTGAAGACCGTGTTCGACAACATCCTGGCCATGCAAGCTCAGGGGCGCACGGTGATCCTCGTCGAGCAGAACGCCAATGCGGCACTTCAGATCTCCGACTGGGCGATCGTGCTGGAGAACGGGAGGGTCCGGCTCACCGGCTCCGGCCGCGACATCCTCGAGCATGCCGACATCGGGACCGTCTACCTCGGCGGACGAAGAGGGCAGCGGCAAGACGGGAGTACGTAGAGCAATGAAGGAGGAATCATGATCAATATCGAGCAGACCGGGCATCTGGCCCTCGTCGTCGGTGACGTCGAGAAGTCCAAAGCCTTCTACCACGACATCCTCGGGCTCGCGATCCGGGAGGAGGACCCCGACCACGGCGGGACTTTTCTCGGAGTAGGCCGATACGGCCACAACGTGGACCTGTTCCCGGTCTCGGCGGTCTCGAGCGAGCAGCTCGCCGAGCTGAACGGGCAGCGCCTGCACCATCTGGCGCTGCGTGTCGCCACCGAGGAGGATCTCCACGAGGCATATCGGAGCTTGAAGGAGGCGGGAGTACCCATCGAGGCGACCAAGGCGCACGAGAGCCAGCATTCGATCTACCTGAAGGACCCCGACGGCAACCGGGTGGAGATCTACTGGGAGTTCCCCGACGCCGTCGAGATCTTCGAGCGCGGCCGGAGTGATGCGAACCCGTACGACGGCGACGACACACTCGTATTCGAGGCGTAGCACCCGAGAAGGCCCCGCACACCCCGCCGCTCGACGGCCTCGTACAACACCGTCGTCCAACACCTTCGTCCCGCACGACGCGGGTCATTCACCAGAGAGGAGCATCTGCGATGCCATTTGCAGCGATCAACGGCACGAACCTTTACTACGAGTCTCACGGGAGCGGATTCCCGATCGTGTTCGCCCACGGCGGAGCCTCGAACCACATGAGCTGGTTCCAGCAGGTCGTAGCCCTGAGGGACAGCTACACCGTCGTCACCTACGACCAGCGGGGCTTCGGGCTCTCCGAGGAGAACGGCGACTTCACCAGCAGTGCGTACGACGATCTCCTCGGGCTCGTCGACCACCTTGGCTTCGAGTCGGTCGCCCTCTTGGGCCAGTCGCTGGGTGGCGCCGTGGTGGCCGGGTTCACGTCCCGCCATCCGGACCGGGTCAAGGCACTCGTCCTCTCGAGCACCCCCGGCGGGCTCGTCGACAACGGCAGGCGACCACCGGCGGAGGGTGAAACCCTGCCGGCCTACGTCGAGATGATGAAGGGGATGATCAACCACGACGGCTTCGCCGAGCGCCATCCCGCGCTCTACTTCCTCGTCGAGGAGATCTGCGAGATGAACTCCCGTGTCGACGTACGCCGGCTGAACGCAACCTTCTACGGCCGCAACGAGATCGGCCCAATCGCAGACGCCAAGATCCCTGTCCTGCTCATCAACGGCGACGACGATCCCCGCGGCACCACCCCGGTGATGCAGAAGATCCAGGGGCAACTGCCCGGCTCGACGCTCGTCACGGTGCCCGGAGGCGGACACCTCGTCTACTTGGAGAACCCCGCGCCCTACAACGAGCAGGTGCGCAAGTTCCTCGACGAGCACCTTGGCAGCTGAGATCACCGAGGCGGCCCGACCGGCTGCGCCTGCCGAGGGGCCGGGGTCGCGTCTTGCGTGGCGACCGGGACCAGAGCTGGCGGTCTGCGACGCCCACCTCCACGTCTTCGGACCAGTCTCGGTCTACCCGACGGCGAAGGGCACCACGTCGGCTCCGGAGTCCACCTTCGCGCGCTACCTCTCCCTTGCCGAGGGGATGGGCATTCGTCGGCTCGTGCTCGTCCAACCAAGTGCGTACGGACCGGACAACCGCTGCCTGCTCGACGCCCTGGACGCACTCGGGTCTAAGCGAGTGAGGGGTGTCGTGGTGGTGGGCGACGCGCGGCCCTCGGACTCCACCTTGGAGCATTGGCGAGCACTCGGTGTCTGCGGACTTCGGTGCATCTGCTTTCCTCCGGGCACGGCGACCCACGGCGCAACCGGTGGAGCCGACGGCGGCAGCGGCGGCGCGGAAGGGTTCGCTGAGGCGATGCGACCGGTGCTCGAGCGCCAGGCGGGTCTCGCCGCCGAGCTCGGCTGGCATCTCGATGTGCTGGCGCCGGGCTGGCTCGTGTTCGAGCTGCGCGAACTGTTCGAGGCGATGCCTGCAGACGTCTGCTTCGCGCATCTTGGGATGTTTCCCGCCGAGCATGGACCAGAGCAGCCCGGGTTCCGCTGGATGCTCGACCTGCTCTCCGATGCGGCGAGGCGTCGGTTCGCAAAGGTGACGGGCCCGTACCGCATCTCTGACCATCCGCGCTTCGAAGACGCGGGAGCCATGGCCCGCGCCGCGTACGACCGGGCGCCTGACAGGCTGGTTTGGGGGAGTGACTCGCCGCACCTCTCGTTCCCTGGAGTCCGAACTGCCGACATGCTGGACCTGGCCGCTGAATGGTTTCCTGACGAGGCGAGCCGGCAGGCGGTGCTCGTGCAGAACGCCACTGCGCTCTACGGGTTCGAGGAGGTCAACACGTGATTACTTCCGCCGCGCGTTCGGGGCCTGACCGTCGCCTTGCGACCGGAGTCTGGGGCGTCCTCGTCACGCCGTTCTGCGACGGAGGGGGCCGGGTCGACCTGGCGTCGCTGCGTGCCGAGGTCGCCCTCTACGCCCGCCTGGCTCCCGAGGGGGTCGCAGGAATCGTCGCCCTCGGCGTGTTCGGGGAGTCGGCCAGCCTGTCGATGGACGAGCAGGAGGCGGTCATCGCCGAGGTGGTGGACACCTCCGCGGTGCCGGTCGTGGCCGGCCTGAGCGCCCGAGCGAGCGCACCGGCGATCGAGCAGGGCCGCCTTC
>JBOGGB010000521.1:0-4614 GCA_050743605.1 Acidimicrobiales bacterium | reverse complement strand
GTCTCGAAGACGACACCGCGACCCGAGGTCTCGAAGACGACACCGCGACCCGAGGTCTCGAAGACGACACCGCGACCCGAGGTCTCGAAGACGACACCGCGCAGAGCACGCCGTCGGCTCGGGCCCTGTGGCGTCGGGGTCGTGCCGGCACCGCGGTGGGTCGCGCGGTCCACGCCGTCTTGCAGACGGTGGATCTGCGAAGCGGCGCAGGGCTGGAGGCGATGGCCAACGCACATGCCAACGCCGAGGGCGTGCCGTCGAGCTCGCGGGAGGTGGCCGCACTTGCCCGCACCGCCTTGGAGAGCGCGGCCGTGCGCAGGGCTGTCGAGCACCGGTTCTGGCGCGAGCTCTACGTGGGGGCGCCGGTCGGTTCCGGCGTGCTCGAAGGGTTCGTGGACCTCCTCTTCGACGGGCCCGAGGGTCTCGAGGTGGTCGACTACAAGACGGATCATGTCCGCAGCGACGACGAGGTCGACCGGCTGGCGGACCGCTACCGGCTACAGGGTGCCGCGTACGCGGCAGCGGTGCAGGTGGCGACGGGCCGTCCGGTGCGACGCTGCACGTTTCTCTTCCTGCGTGCGGGCGAGGCGGTCGAGAGGAACGTCGTAGACCTCGAGCAGGCGGTCGCCGAGGTCGTGACGGTGATGGGGAGCCCCCTTCTCAGGAAGGTGTAAGCGAGTCTTCGCCGGTTTCTCAGGTCGTTCCCAGGGAGCTCGGTCAAAGTATGTTGCGAAACCATTGCCGGTTCGGCTGCGCGGGTGCGGTGAGTCGCGCCCCGCAATCTGGCGGCCTCCCGTACGGAGGATCAGAGAGGAGACGATCCGTGAGGATCTTGGTTCTAGGCGGCGACGGCTACCTCGGTTGGCCCGTCGCGCTGCACCTGTCAGGTCGCGGCCACGAGGTCGGCGTCGTAGACAACTTCGCGCGCCGCCAGTACGACTTCGAGATGGGTGTCGACAGCCTGGTGCCGATCAGGCACCTCCAGCACCGGGTCCACATCTGGGAGGAAGTCTCGGGCCTGCGGATCGCCACCTACGTCGGCGACCTCACCGATGCGCCGTTCGTGCACCGGACGATCAGGGAATTCGGTCCGGACGCCGTGGTGCACTTCGCCGAGCAGCGGTCCGCGCCGTACTCGATGATCGACCAGAACCATGCCGTCTACACCCAGGTGAACAACGTGGTGGGGACGCTCAACCTCCTCTATGCGATCGCGGATGTGGATCCGTCGATCCACCTGGTGAAGCTCGGCACCATGGGCGAGTACGGCACCCCCAACATCGACATCGAAGAGGGGTTCATCGAGATCACCCACCGGGGGCGGACCGACGTCCTGCCCTACCCGAAGCAACCAGGCTCCTTCTACCACCTCTCCAAGGTGCACGACAGCCACAACATCACGTTCGCCTGCCGGATCTGGGGCCTCCGCTCGACCGACCTGAACCAGGGCATCGTCTACGGGCAGGAGACCGCCGAGACCGTCCTGCACCCGGACCTCGCCACGCGCTTCGACTACGACGGGGTCTTCGGCACCGTCTTGAACCGCTTCTGCGTCCAGGCGATCGTCGGCCATCCCCTTACCGTCTACGGCAAGGGAGGGCAGACCCGAGGGATGCTCGACATCCGGGACACCCTCGCGTGCGTCGAGCTCGCATGCCTGAACCCGCCCGAGCCTGGGGAGTTCCGGGTGTTCAACCAGTTCACCGAGTCGTTCTCCGTGCAGCAGCTCGCAGAGATGGTCGCCGACGCCCACACGGGCGCCGCCGAGATCGTCCATCTCGACGACCCCCGGGTGGAGAAGGAGGAGCACTACTACCGGGCGGCGCACACGAAGCTGCTCGACCTGGGTCTCGTGCCGCACCTGCTCAGCACTCGCACGCTGTCCACTCTTCTGTCGGTGGTGGAGCGCCATCGCGACCGGGTGGACCGACGCGCGATCGAGCCGACCGTCGCGTGGCGGCGCACTGCCAGCGTCCTGCCCACCTCGGGCGGGGCGAGCCACCAGAGCCGCTTGGAGTCCGAGCCCACCGAGGCCTGACCGCCGCCAACTCCCGGTGGGGAGCGCGGCGGTAGCGTCACGCGGCGGTGCCTCCCATCGAACGTCGCAGGCGCAGGCGCCGCATCCCACGCCTGGGCGCGGCAGCTGCGCTGGGGATCTTGGCGGCCGCCCTGGCTGTCGCGGTCCTCGTCGGAGGAGCCCTCGACGCGCCCTCGCAGTCGATCGGGTACCAACGTGCCGTCAATCGGTCGTACGCCGACCAGGCCCGCCTCGTCGCGACGCAGTCCAGCCGGCTCGGCAGGAAGCTCCGTGCTCTGCTCGCCGCGATGGCCGGCGACAGCCGCACGGCGCTCGAAGAGGCGCTCGACACACTGGTGCGCTCGACCGCATTGCTCGCCCGCGAGGCCGGTACAGCCGGGTCTCCCGCCCCAACGGGTGCTGTCGGAGCCGAGGTGACCGCAGCGATGGCAGACCGTGCCCATGCGATCCAGGTCCTCAGGTCGGCCGTCGATCGGCTGCTCGGTATGGCTCCCCTGCCGGTGGTGGGTGCGGCGGACCCCGCCCCCCTCTCCAAGGCGCTCAGACCGATCTCGGCGAGCCGCGCCGCGTCCCAGCTCGCGGAAGTCGGGAGGCTTCTCGCGCGGGGCGACCGCAGCTACGCTGCCGGCCGGCGCGCGCTGCGGGCTGCTCCGGGTCACGCGCGGCTTCCCATCTCGGCGTGGTCGGCACGTCGCCGCGCGTGGGCTCTGCCGGCCGCGCGTGCTCTGGTCGAGGCCCTCACGAGCTCCCCCGTGCTTGCGGCCGTCCACAAGGTCGAGCTCCTGGCGCATGCCCTGGCCCTGACACCTGCGCCCGTGCCCTCGAGCTCGACAGGCAACGGCGGCGCTCTGGTGATCCCGCCGACCGGCCGGCTCCGGGTGGGGCTGGTGGTGGCGAACGACGGGAACGTGAAGGAGCGGGGCATCGTCGTCCAGGCGCGGGTGACCCGCACAGGCTCCGCGTCGAGCCCGCCGAAGCGACGCCGCGTCACGCTCACAGCCGAAAGCTCCCGCTCGGTCACATTGCCGCCCATCCCGGTCGTCCCGGGCGAGCGCTACCGCGTCGTGGTCGTCGTGGTCCCCCCGCTCGCCAACGTGTCAGGCACTGTGACGTCTGAACGGCTCTCGGTGCGCATCGCGCCACCGGGGCCTCCGACCGTCTCGGAGGTCCTGCCCGCCGAGGGTCCCGACGGCGGCGGCTCCGGGGTCACCATCCTGGGGACCGGGTTCACATGGGTGGGCGGAGTCCGCTTCGGGACGGCACCGGCCCGGTTCCACGTCGACTCCAGCACCCGGATCAGCGCGGTGTCACCCCCGGGGACCGGGACGGTCGCGGTTCGCGTGCGCAACCCCGGGGGTGCGTCGGCCACCTCGGCCGTCGACCGGTTCGCCTACGTCCGCACGCGGTGCCGCGCATCCGCGACGTCGTGCACCTAGGGTCGACCGCGGACCCATTCACCTCTAGGATGACCGCAGGAGGCGTTCGCCCGTGACCGAGAGCATCACGATCACCGACAACCGGAGCGGCGAGAGCTACGAGATCCCAGTCATGAACGGTGGTATCAGTGCCACCGACTGGACCAAGATCCTTCCTGGCGTCTGGTTCTACGACCCTGGTTTCATGTCCACGGCGGCCGCGGAGAGCGGGATCACCTACCTCGACGGCACAGCGGGGGTCCTCCGTTACCGCGGCTATCCGATCGAGCAGCTCGCGGAGAGCTCGACCTATCTCGAGGTGGCGTACCTCCTCTTGAACGGGGAGCTCCCGACGGAGAGCGAGTTCGAGCAATGGCGCCATGACGTGACGTACCACACGTTCATCCACGAGAACGTGCGGAAGCGCTTCCTCGACGGCTTCCACTACGACGCCCACCCCATGGGGATGCTCGTCTCGGCTGTCGCCGCGCTCTCGACCTTCTACATCGACGCCAAGGACATCTTCGACCCCTCGTCCCGCCAGAAGCAGATCATGCGGTTGATCGCCAAGATGCCCACGCTGGCCGCCGCGGCCCACCGCTTCAGCGTTGGCATGCCCTTCGTCTACCCGGACAACTCTCTCGACTTCCCCTCGAACTTCCTTTCGATGATGTGGAAGGTCGCGGAGCCGCATTACCAGGCAGACCCCGCGCTCTCCCGGGCGTTGGACATCCTGTTCATCCTCCACGCAGACCACGAGCAGAACTGCTCGACCACCGCGATGCGCGTGGTGGGGTCCTCGCATGCAGACCCGTATTCCGCGTGCGCCGCAGCGTGCGCCGCCCTATACGGGCCCCGACACGGGGGAGCGAACGAGGCGGTTATCCGCATGCTGACCGAGATCGAGTCGATGGAGAACGTGCCAGCGTTCATCTCCGAGGTGAAGGCCGGTCACGGCCACGTGCGGCTGCAGGGCTTCGGCCACCGTGTGTACAAGAACTACGACCCAAGGGCGAAGATCATCAAGAAGGCGGCCGACGACGTGTTCTCCGTGACCGGCAAGAACCCGCTCCTCGACGTGGCGCTGAAGCTCGAGGAGATCGCCCTCTCCGACGAGTACTTCACCTCGAGGAAGCTCTACCCGAACGTCGACTTCTACTC
>JBOGGB010000520.1:0-2390 GCA_050743605.1 Acidimicrobiales bacterium | reverse complement strand
GAGCAGGACCCGGTGCAGTTCACTCCGTGGGTGGAGCGAACCACCTTGTCGTGGCGCCAGCGCTCTCGGTAGAACTCCTCGGCCCGCCGGCCGCCGCGGCGGTGAAGCTCCCGGGAGTCGGCCGATGCCTCGCCGGGCTGGAGGTAGCGCGCGGCGCGTACCAGGCCCGTCTCGGCGAGCAGCCCTTGCGGCTGCGTCTCGCCGCCTGCGGTGTCGCGTCGCGTCATCCTGCGCCTCCTCGGCGCGCCGCGCCGGCGAGCGCCCGTCCCATCGTCATTCCTGGCCGGGTGCCGACACCAGGTCGAATCCCGCTGCGCCGTCGCCGCCGCGTCCGAGCGTGCCCAGGATCTCGACGAGGCGGTCGTGGAGCAGGTGGAAGAGGCCCGAAGCGAGGCTGATCCGGCTCGCCCCCAGCCCGGCGAGCTCGGCGAGGGAGAGCCCGCCGCGCCGCGCGAGAAAGTTCAGGGGGCCGGGGAGGGAAGCGACGAGCGCCACGACATCCTCCTTTCGCTCGACCAGCATCGGGTAGACGCAATCCGCTCCAGCCTCGAAGTAGAGGGAGCCCCGGCGGACCGCTTCTTCGAGACGCGGCGCGTCGCGTGGCAGCCGCACGAACGCGTCGGTCCGCGCGTTCACGACGACGTGGGTGCCGGACTCGTCGGCGGCGGAGCGGACCTCGGCGAGATAGGCCGCCTGCTGTTCGGCGGGGACGAGGTCACCGGCGCCGTGGTGGTCGCTGTCCTCCAGATTGCAGCCGACTGCCCCCGCCTCGGCAAGACGCTCGACGAGCTCGGCGGGACGCAGCCGCAGGCCGGCCTGGAGGTCCGCCGTCACGGGCACCGACACGGCGCGGACGATGCGGGAGAGGAAGGAGAACACGAGGTCCGGGTCGCTCGAGTCGTCGTCGGGCTCCCCGAGGACTGCAGCGACCGCGCGGCTCGACGTCGCGACGAAACCGAGCCCGGCTTCCTCGACGGCTCGAGCCGAAGCGACGTCCCAGGCGTTGGCGAGCAGTAGCGGTCGGGCGGCGTGGTGGGCTTCGAGCAGGTCTCGGGCCCTCGCGGCGAGCGCCCGCCGCTCGGGGGGGACGTTGGTCGGGACGTCAGGTGGGGCGCCGGTCGCCACACCGTCCGACAGTAGCGGCCTACGCCGGACTCCTCCAGCGAGGGCCGACCGAGTATGTCCGCCAGCGGCCTAAAATAGGGCGCGCGCCGCGTCGGAGTACCTGAACCGAGCTCGAAGGAGGCAGAATCGTGCGAGTCGACTATCGAAATGTGTATCCCGAAGCGATCCGGGCGATGAGCGAGCTCGAGAAGGCAGTGCACGCCAGCACCCTCGAGCCCGAGTTGCTCGAGCTGGTGAAGATCCGCGCCTCGCAGATGAACGGCTGCGGCTTCTGTCTCGACATGCACACGAAGGACGCCGCGGCGATCGGCATGAGCGACCAGAGGCTCCACTTGGTGGCGACGTGGTACGAGGCGCCGGTCTACTCCGCGCGCGAGCGCGCCGCGCTGTCGTGGTGCGAGGCGCTGACCCAGCTTCCGAGCTCGGGGGCTCCCGACGAGGTCTACGAGCTCGTGTCGAGGGAGTTCGGCGAAGAGGAGGTCGTGGCGCTCACCTTGGCGATCGTCGCCATTAACGGCTGGAACCGCTTCGCCGTCGGATTGCGCTCTCCGGTGGGCAGCTACCAGCGCGACCCGGCAGCGCGCTGAGCCGGCGTCGGCCGTTCATGGCTCAGCGCGCCAGCACCGATCCCGCCGGGACGCCCACCGCCAGGAGCACGACGAGGGCACGGTAGGCGATCACGAAGAGGCGGGGACGGAGGGTGGCAGCTCTGGTCGACCAGGCGAACATCGCCAACGACACGAAGAGGGTCGCGCTCCCGGCATAGAGGACCCCGTGCACCCCCGACAGGGTCCCCACCAGCACGCAGGCGTTGCCGAGCTCGAAGGTGACCAGCTGCGCGAGCACGAGCCTCCTGGCGGGCTGGCGCACGAGCATGGCCTGCCCGCCCCCGAGGAAGATCTGCGTTGCGCCGCACACGAGCACGAGGTAGGCGCTCGCCCACGACAGGTGCCGGCTCGGGGCCTCGCCACCGGCGGCAGCGACCATCCCACCAGCCAGCACCAGCACAGCTCCGGCGACGACGAACGGCAGCCATGCCGCCACGTTCGGGAGTCCCGCGATCGGGACGTCGGACCGACGGGACACCTGTGGGGGTCGGGGTCTAGGGATAGGAGCTCCCGGTGGGTCCGTGCGCGAGGCTGGGCGCGTCGGGATGGTTGTAGTCCCACGTGGGCCGCTCGGAGCGGATCTGGGGCAGGTGCGTGTAGTTGTGATGCGGCGGCGGCGAGGAGGTGAACCACTCGAGGGTGTGCGCGTCCCAGGGG
>JBOGGB010000519.1:0-6284 GCA_050743605.1 Acidimicrobiales bacterium | reverse complement strand
TGCGGATCGCCGTCGACAAGGC
Organism: Acidimicrobiales bacterium; assembly: GCA_050743605.1. Lineage (GTDB taxonomy): Bacteria > Actinomycetota > Acidimicrobiia > Acidimicrobiales > RAAP-2 > JAJYVT01. The sequence goes on along the minus strand of JBOGGB010000519.1, from coordinate 6,262 downwards.
ACAGATGCGCACGTGCTTCAGTGCCGCCGGGCTGCCGGTCCCCCGTCACGCGGTGCTCGGCGCCGCGGGCGGCGGACGTGGCCCCGAAGATCTCGCCGCGGCGATCGGAGATTTCGCGCGAGACGGCGGATGGCCGGTCGTGGTGAAGGCGGCCAGGGGCGGCTACGACGGGAAGGGGGTCTGGCTTGTGAAGGGTGAGGCAGCTGCCCTCACGCTCTGCCAGGACGCCGCACGCGATCGAAGCCCGCTCCTCGTCGAAGCGCGCGTCGACATCGACGCCGAGCTGGCGGTCGTGGTCGCTCGAGGGTGCGACGGCACGTCGGTGGCATGGCCTCCGGTGGAGACGGCGCAGGTAGACGGCGTCTGCCGCGAGGTGCGCTACCCCGGTAATCTCGACCCGGACCTGACGGCCCGCGCGACGACGCTTGCTCGCGAGGTCGCGGCGATCGTCGGAGCGGTAGGGGTGCTCGCGGTCGAGCTGTTCGCGTGCCGAGGGGAGCTCTTCGTGAACGAGATTGCCGCTCGCCCGCACAACTCGGCGCACTGGACGATCGAAGGAGCCACCACCTCGCAGTTCGAGAACCACGTCCGCGCCGTGCTCGGGTTCCCCCTGGGCGACCCCTCGCCGGTCGCGCCGCAGGTGGTGAGCGTGAACGTCTTCGGCGCGCCTTCCCCAGGAGCCCCCGACACCGCCGAGCGGATGTCCGCTGCGCTCGAAGTCCGAGGGGCACACCTCCACTTGTATGGCAAGTCCCCGCGCCCTGGACGCAAACTGGGCCACGTGACCGTGTGCGGCGAGGACCCGGTAGACGTGCGAGAGCGCGCCTGGGCCGCCGCGCGGGCGCTCGGCACGCCGGTCCCGGACCTCATCGACGTCGGTAGCCCGTGACGGCGGACGACACTGCACAAGGGCTCGGCCCCGGGGCCCCGGGCACGCCGCGCGTGGCAGTCGTCATGGGCAGCGCTTCGGACCTCGCCGTGCTGCGCCGGGCAGTCGAGGTGCTCGATCGCTTCGGCGTGCCCCGCCAGGTGCGCGTCCTCTCGGCGCACCGCACCCCTGACGACATGCTCGCGTTCGCACACGAGGCGGCGGGGCGGGGATTCCAGGTCATCGTGGCGGGGGCCGGAGGCGCGGCGCATCTCCCTGGGATGCTCGCGGCCGCGACCGTCCTTCCGGTCGTCGGCGTGCCGGTGGCGCTGGCCAACCTCTCGGGCCTCGATTCGCTGCTCTCGATGGTGCAGATGCCACGGGGCGTGCCCGTCGCGACGGTCGCCGTCGACGGGGCGGAGAACGCGGCACTGCTCGCGCTGCGCATCCTCGCCATCGCCGACACGTCGCTCTCGGCAGCGCTCGACACCTACCGGCTCGAGCTGGCAGAGGGTGCCCGGGCCCAGGATGCCGGCCTCCTCGACCACGATCGGAGAGACAGGTGACGCGGTGAGCGATTCGCTCCTCGAACGGCTCGGCCAACGGCCAGACGCCCGTGTCGTGATCGTGAACGCCGACGACCTCGGCCTGTGCCATGCGACCAACGTCGGCGTCTACGACTGCCTGCGCACCGGCACCGTGACGAGCGCAACGCTCATGGTCCCCTGCCCCTGGGCGCGTGACGCGGCGGCGCGCTACCGGGGTGAGGACGTCGGCGTCCGCCTGACCGTCAACGCCGGATGGGAGCGGTACCGGTGGGGACCGATCACCCATTCGCCCTCCCTTCTCGACGGCGACGGCGGGTTCCCGCGGACGATCGAGGACTTCTGGGACCACGCGGACGTCGACGAGGTGCGCCGGGAGTGCCGAGCGCAGGTCGAGCGCGCCATCCTCTGGGGGTTCGACGTGAGCCATCTCGACGCCTACATGGACACTCTGCTGCTCCGTCCCGAGTTCTTCGACGTCTATCTGGAGCTCGCCGCCGATTTCGGGCTCCCCGTCCGGATCGCGGGCGAGCGGGATCCGTCCCGGCTGGGCTTCCCCGCACGACAGGTCGCCCAGGACGCAGGGGTCCTCTTCGTCGACCGCGTCCTGCCAGCCCGCCGCCTCGGGGCAGCCAGCTCGCTCGCGTCACGACTGGCGGCATTGGAGCCCGGCGTGACGGAGCTGCGCCTCCACCCCGCCGTAGACACTCCCGAGCTCCGCGCGCTGGCAGACGACTGGGAGGCGCGCGTCGACGACCGGCGGCTCGCCTGCGGCGGCGACGCACTCACCGAGGCACTCGAGAGCTCCGGGGTGACCCTGATCGGCTACCGCGCGTTGCGAGACCTGGTGCAGTCGGGCTGACGGACCCTGCGCGTCGCTGCGCCGTTCAGCGGGCCCCGGCGAAGAGGTCGTCCTCCATCGCCGCGTCGGCGTCCCTGCCGGCGGGGTCCCCCGCGCCGACCCTGGCGTCACCGGCGGGGGCCACTCTGCTCCGGGCGAGGAAGTAGTCGTCGAACGGGTAGATCGACTCGAGCACTTCGGGCGGCAACCCGAACCAGAACGGAGACGTCGGGTCGACCTGCGTGGCATGCGCGCGCAACGCCTCGCCGCGCACCGCGGCGAACCCGGTGAGGTCGATCGAGGTCGTCACCGGCTCGTCCCGGCTCATCCGCTCGAGCCAGGCGGAGTCGAAGGGCGACTCGAGCCCGAGCTCTTGGAATTTCTCGTGCATCTCGCGCACGCGGCGGCGTGGCCACACGGTGTAGTAGAGCTTCGACGGCGCCCACGCAGGGCCGGCGTCGGGGTACCGCTCGGGGTCTCTTGCGGCTTCGAAGGCGGCCATCGAGATCTCGTGAACCCGCAGGTGATCGGGGTGCGGGTACTCATGCTGCTCCTCAGGGTACGTCACCATCACCTGCGGCCGCTCTCGGCGCACGACGGCCACCAGACGTCCCACCACCTCTTCGAGCGATGCGTTGGCGAAGGCGTCGGGCCGCACGTTGGCATCGCTGCCCGGCATCCCCGAGTCGCGGTAGCCGAGCAGGACGACCTCGTCGTAGCCGATGATCCTCGTCGCCGCATCGAGCTCCTGGCGGCGGATCTCACCGAGCCGCTCACGCACCTCGGGCCGATCCATGGCAGGGTTCAGGACGTCGCCCTCCTCACCCCCGGTGCAGCACACGAGCACCGTGCGCACGCCTTCGGCGTGGTAACGCGCCACGGTCCCGGCCCCCTTCGACGCCTCGTCGTCGGGGTGCGCGTGGACCGTCAGCAGGCAGAGTCGGCCAGGCACGGCTCGTGAGGCTACCGTCACCCGAAGATGCCCGCCGCAGACTTGACCAGGGCGACCGTACCCCACCCCAGGCGGCGGGGCCTTATGCTCGATGCGTGCGCCGGCAGCCGCCGGCGAGCCGGCCCACAGGAGGGCAGAAGCGTGCCAGGCGTGTGGCAGCGGACCAAGAACATCTTCCAAGCCAAGGCCAACAAGGTGCTCGACCGGGCGGAGGATCCGCGCGACACCCTCGACCTCTCCTACGAGAAGCAGCTCGACAGCCTCCAGAAGGTCCGACGGAGCGTTGCCGACGTCGCGACTGCCCGAAAGCGGATCGAGCTGCAGGCAAGCCAGCTGCAGAAGCAGGCCGACAAGCTCCAGGACCAGGCGAAGGCGGCGCTCGGCATCGGCAACGAGGAGCTCGCCAGGGAGGCACTTTCACGACGTGCAGCGATCGGCGAGCAGCTCGCCGACCTGAAGACCCAGCACGAGCAGGTCGCCCAGCAGCAGGAGAGCCTGATCACCACCTCGCAGCGGCTCCAGACCCAGATCGAGCAGTTCCGAACGAAGAAGGAGACGCTGAAGGCCAGCTACACGGCCGCCGAGGCCCAGACCAAGATCGGCGAGGCGGTGAGCGGCATCTCGACCTCGATGGGCGACGCAGGTGCCACGATGCAGCGGGCGCAGGACAAGATCGCCTCGATGCAGGCCCGCGCGGGCGCGATGGACGAGCTCCTCGCCTCCGGCGCACTGACCGATCTCACGACCCCGGTGACAGACATCCAGGCCGAGCTGGAAAAGGCTCAGGCAGGGACCCAGGTCGACCGGGAGCTGGCCGCCTTGAAGTCGCAGCTCGCAGCCGGGGAGCCGGCCGGTGCGCTCTCGGCCGGTGCGCACTCGGCCGGGACGGACTCGGATGCCGGCGGAGGTGCAGCGGGGGGTGACGCCACGATCGGCGGCGGAACCGACACAATCGGAACCGACAGAGTTGGCGCGACCCCCGACGACACGACCGGGAGCGCCGCGGACGGGGTCGAGCCGGTCACGGCGGACGAGAAGGGCACTGGAGGCACCGAGCAATGACCACCGCAGGACGGATCCCCGCAGACAGGGGGCTCACGAACCGCATGTTCCTGACGGGGCTCTTCCTCGTCATCCTCTATGGGGTCTTCGGCGCCATCCTGTGGGAGGTCTTCAACAGCTTCGTCATCCTGTTCGTCGTCGTCTTCGGCCTGCTGTTCTGCCAGTACTGGTTCTCGGACAAGATCGCGCTCTGGGGGATGCACGGGCGGATCGTCACTCCCGAGCAGGCTCCGCAGCTCCACGGCGCAATCGACAGGCTCTGCGCGCTCGCGGACATGCCCAAGCCGAAGGTGGCGGTCGCCGACACCGACATGCCGAACGCATTCGCCACCGGACGGAGCCCCAAGGCGGCGGTCGTGTGCGCGACGGCAGGGCTCATGCGGCGACTCGACGAGCCGGAGCTCGAGGCCGTGCTCGCCCACGAGCTGTCGCACGTGGCGCACCGTGACGTCGCGGTCATGACGATCGCCAGCTCTCTCGGCGTGCTCGCCGGCCTGATGACGCGCATGATGCTGTTCTCGACCATATTCGGCGGCGGGGGTCGGGGCGGCGGGCGGAACCAGGGTGCCGGCCAGATCGTGCTGATCGAGATGGCGATCATGCTCGTGTCGATCATCGTCTACGCGATCAGCTACCTCCTCACGATGGCGCTCTCGCGCTACCGTGAGCTTGCCGCGGACCGTTCGGGTGCGATCCTCATCGGCAGGCCGTCGCTGCTCGCGTCGGCACTGGTGAAGGTGACCGGCGACATGGCGCGTATTCCCACCCGGGACCTACGGAAGGCAGAGCACTTCAACGCGTTCTTCTTCACCCCTGCGATCACGCACCGCCCTGGTCAGCAACCCGGCCAGGGCGGGCTGTCGATGAGCGCCTTGTTCTCGACCCATCCCTCGCTCGAGCGGCGCCTGGCCCAGCTCTCACAGCTCGAGGCCCAGATGGGCCAACCCCGCTGAAGCCGGGAATCGGACCTCTCTGCCTCCCTCCGTGGGCCTCCTCGACTCCCTGCTCGGCCGCACGAAGCCGGTACGCCCGAACCTCGACGCGCTCTTCGCACTTCCGACCGCCGCAGTGACGCTCCAGAGCGCCGCGGGCCTCGTGCTCTCGGGCAGGGCGGGGGTGTGCTGGATGCCGCCTGCAGGCCAGTCCCCCGCCGATGTCCAACGCGAGATCTCCGAGCTCCTCGACGTCCCGGACGACCCCGCCGGGGGGACCGGGGCCGCCGGGGGGACCGGGGCCGCCGGGCCGCTCACCCAGGCCGAAGACTCCTACGGCTATCGGTGGCTCCTGCTCGAAGACAGCGACGTCGGCGACCTCGTGAGCAGGGTGCATCTGGTGAACTCGTTGCTGTCCGAGAACGGGTGGGGACCGCAACTGCTGTGCTCGGTGTTCGGCGTCACCCCCGATGCGGGTGCCGACGGCTCTGCACGGCCGTGCTACCTGGTGTACCTCTTCAAGCGCGGCACCTTCTACCCGTTCGCACCACTCGATAAGGAGAGCCGCGACAACGAGCTGGAGCTTCGGGTCCGCTCGCTCCTCGGCTCCGACCTGCCGGTCGAGGCCGACCTCTCCCGGTGGTTCCCGCTCTGGGACCTCCCTGTCCGCTGAGCGCACACCGCCGACCGGCGCGACCCACCCTTGCCCTGAGCACCTTCGCGCCGAAGCCATGATCGAACCTCCCATCGCCGGCAGAGCCCCCGACCGTCACGTCTCACTCGAAGGCGCGGTGAACTTCCGTGATCTCGGCGGGTACCGGACCGTCGACGGACGCACCATCAGGTGGCGGTTGCTGTTCCGCGCGGACGACCTCTCCCGGTTGAGCAGCTCCGACCGCGCGGTCGTGCGCACGCTCGGCATCGCCACGGTCATCGACCTGCGCTCGCGCACAGAAGTCGAAGCGGCGCGGTTCCCGGTCGACGAGATCCCCGTCGGCTTCCACCACCTGCCGCTCCTCGGCGTCCTGCCGGGGTTCGACGAGTACCGCAGCGGCCCCGGCT
>JBOGGB010000518.1:0-4200 GCA_050743605.1 Acidimicrobiales bacterium | reverse complement strand
GCCTGTGCCGTGGCCTCGTCCGTGGCCAGTGTCGTGGCGCCGTCCGTGGCGTCGGTCACGCTCACGCCTCCGCGTAGGAGAAGCGATGGCGTGCGTAGTCCTCGCCGACGAACTCCCCGACGCGGTGATCGGGATCGATGGGTTCGGGCATCCCGCCCGTCGCCATACGGGAGCGGATCTGCGCCGCGGCGTCTCGCGAGGGCTCGTCGTCTGCCGCCTCGAGGAGCTCCAGACGCTCGAGCGCGAGCTCCTTGCGGCTGTAGCGCCAGGGGAGGAGGACGCTCACGACCGCCGACTGCTCGAGCTCCCGGGCGCCTGCACGGATCACGCCCGTCTCGTCGAGCCGCTTGTCGTGGAAGACCCGGGCGGAGGCGCGGTGGACCACCCGCCAGCCGGCAAGCCGCGTGCGCCAGGAGAGGTCGACGTCGTCCCCGTGGAGGAAGAAGAGGTCCGTGTCGAATCCTCCGGTCGTCGCGAGCACTTCCGCGCGTACGAGGAAGCAGGAGCCCGACGCCCAGCTCACGTCGCCGGATGCCGGGTCGTGGGCCTTCGGGTGCTCGAGTGGCAGCTGACGGGCTTCCACGATCCCCACGCCGTTGTCGGAGATGCCGGCCACGAGCTCGGCGACGAGACGAGGCGACGCGTAGGTGTCGGGGTTGACCACGAGGACGACGTCCGCGCGCGAGCTGGCGAAGAGCCGGTTGTGGCCCCCTGCAGAGCCCAGGTTCGCTCCGAAGTGGAGGTAGTCGACGTCGGTGAACGGGTTCGGACCTTCGGCGAGCAGCTCGCCGGCATCCTGGACGACCGGCGCAGCGGAGCAGTCGCCGAGTGCGAGCTCCGCGGATCGGATCGCGCCCGAGCCGAGCGCGTGGTCGCACGCCGCGGACATGCCGGCGACGAACCGTACGACGTCGCTCGGGGCCGGCTCGTAGAGGACGGTCTGGACGCGAAGGGTCGGGCACGCCCGCTGAGCGCTGGGTTCGCTCATCGCCCGCCGAGGTTACCCTCGACCTCGCGGCAGGTCCGGATCCTGCGCTCCGGGTCGGAGCCAGAGGAGCCCTCGACTTCGTGCCGGGTCGACCGGTTCACCGGGGAAGGGGTTGGCGGGCAGTGCCGCAGCGCTCAGGCGCTCGACGAGCAGGCGCCGGTCCAGGTCCGGCAGCGTCGTGAACCTCTGCAGCGTCTCGGGCCTCCAGAGGTACTCAGAGGTCTCCGAGTAGTGGTCGTAGTGGACGTGCCATCCCTTCTCCCGCTCCTCGGGACTGAAGCGGCCCTGACGCTCGGTGAGCACCTTTCTCCGCCCATGGGCCGATGAGCGGATCGGGTAGTGCCGCAGGAGGAAGCGGTAGGGGAACACGCGCTTTCCGGGGAAGACGGCGTCGTGGCCCCCCGAGGAGGCGAAGCGGACCGGCTCGCGTTGGGGCTTCCACGCCTTCTGCTGACGAAAGGAGGCGTGGTGGTCTCCGAACTCGAACCAGGTGAACGCGTCCTGGAGCGGACCCTTCCCCTCCCAGCGCTCGTCGACCGGCCGGAAGTTCATGACGACGTGGTCGATGCAGTTGAACCCGAACTGCTCTACGCACCAGAGCGCGCGCCGCAGCGGCACCCGAGCCCATGGGGACTGACGGATCTCGTCCGCGTCATGGTTCACGATCCAGTCAGCACCAGAGCTGTGCGCGATCTCTTCCACCCGCGTGAGCAGTTTCTCCAGTTCGAAGTAGGCGGGCGGTGAGTCTTGGGGGAAGCGCTCGACGGTGATGCCCGAGTCCTTCGCGGCTCGGTCCGTCGCGGCGGCAAACGTCCCGTCGGTCGACCAGTTGTCGATGAGACGCACGCGGATCGCGTCAGCGCGGAGGCGCGCGAGGAGGTCATCGACGATGTCTGCCTCGTTGAAGGTAGTGACGATCGCCAGGACGTCGAACCCCGACGGCGTGGGCGCCACCACCGAGGGGTCCCACCGGTCGAAGACCGTCACGGGGAACCGCCACGCACTCCCCTTCGGACCTCGACCCGCCCACCCGCGGACCGAGACATGCGATCGTGCGTGCAGCGCGCCCAGATCGTCCCATCGAGCCAAGCTCGGTCCGACCCTGATCGTGACCGCAGCCGCCGCTGAGGGCATCGTGAAGGGATGCCACAGCAGCTCGGCGCGTCCGGCGTCCGCATCGTGCAGGGTCCGCTCGAGGTAGCGGGCGAAGCCGCGCACGACCTCGGGACCGGGAGCGACGTCGCCATGGGGGAACGGGCTGGTCACGGTCGCCGGTCTCCTCGGTGCTCGTCGGTCGGCCCCGGGCACGGACGTCGAGGCTACCGCCGGTGCCGGCGCATGGCGGCGCCGGGCCCCGCCACCTCCGCGCGGGAGCGGGTCCCGTGCGACGATGAGCGGGTGCGCCCCCCTTCCCTCGACCGCCGTCTCCTCGCGGTCCTGGCGCGACGGGGGATCCTCCGGCGGCTGGGAGAGCGGCTCCTCGGTCTCGACGCGGAGCTCACCGGGAGCGTCGTGCCGGAGACCGTCGTGCCGGCCGGACCTCTCGTGCCGGAGACCGTCGCACCCTTCGTCTCGCTCTACCCACCCGGGCACTTCTACTCGCCGGTGCCGGACCTGGCCGAGGTCGAAGCGCAGGCGGACCGGCTCTTCGACCCTCGTCGGGACCTGCCCGGCGTCGATCTGCGCGAGGAGCAGCAGCTCAAGCTCTTCCGCGCGCTGGCCGCCCTCGCCCGTGAGGCGCCGCTCCCGGCGGCGCCGGGCACGTCCGCCCGCTACGGCGTGGACAACCCGAACTACGGGATCGGGGACGCGTCCATGCTCCAGGCGATGCTGCGCCACCTCCGCCCGCGCCGCTACCTCGAAGTGGGAAGTGGCTACACCACGGCCCTCGCGCTCGACACGAACGAGCGGTACCTGGACGGCGCGATGCAGGTGACCGCGATCGAGCCCCACCCCGAGCTGCTGCGGCAGGTCGTGCGCGCCGGAGACCCTGTCGAGGTGCTCGCCGATCCGGTCCAATCGGTGCCCGTCGAGCGGTTCCGTGCCCTCGGCGAGGGCGACGTCCTCTTCCTCGACTGCTCGCACGTGCTCAAGACGGGGAGCGACGTCCAGCACCTCTACACGAACGTCCTCCCCGTCCTCGCCGAGGGGGTGTACGTCCATGTCCACGACGTCTTCTGGCCGTTCGAGTACCTGCGGCACTGGGTCGAAGCCGGCAGGGCGTGGAACGAGGCCTATCTCCTCCATGCCTTCATGCTTTTCAACGACTCGTTCGAGCTCGCGTTGTGGAACCATTTCCTCGCGATCGAGCACCGGGCGGTCGTGGCGGCGGAGCTCCCTGCCATGTTGCAGACACCCGGCGGCGCGTTCTGGCTGCGACGGCGCAAGCGAGCTGTCCCGGACATGCGGGCGCCCGAGCCACGGTGACGGCCCGATGGGAGCCCACACGAGCCGGTCGGGCCGTCAGGTCGTCGTCGCATGCACAGGAGTGTCCGGGCTCTTCGTGGAGGCGGGGTCGGCGCAGGACGCCGTCGCCGGCTCGCGCACCGCTCCACGCCGCCGCCGCCATCCTGCCCACCCAAGGGTGCCGAGGATCGCTGCGGCAGCGAGCGCCGCGATGGCGAGTCCGACGGTGAGGAGCCGCGGCCAGTAGCGCAGCGCGACGACGTGGTGCCCTGGAGGGACGACCGCCGTCAGAAGCAGTGTGTCGTAGGTGCGGAGGCGAAGTGGCCGGCCGTCGATCGACGCCTGCCACCCGGGCACTGCCGTCACGCGGAGCACGAGGAGCGACCGTTGGCGGGCGTCGACGTGCACGGTCCATGTGCCGGACCGGTCCTCTCGCGTGGGCTGGAGCCTCGGCGGGGCCTTGGCGCTGCCTTCCCAGGAGTTCGACCAACTGCCCCCGATGCCGCCTCCGGTGCCTCGGGCGAGCGGGACGATCGTCGCGCGCCCCGAGCCGGGGACCGAGTAGAGCGACTCGTCCCGGATCCGGGCCACGAGCCTCGTGCCCTTCGGCCCGGCCGTCGTGCCCGGCTCGAGGACGTATGCCGCGCCGAAGAAGCGCGCCGCGCGCGCCGAGGAGATCTGCGGGCAGAAGAGCGCGTTCTCGCCGGGCGGCGGGGACTTGGAGGTGCCGAGAAGTCCTCCCAGCGCGGCGTAGTACTGCGTCGTCAGGATCGGGTCGTAGTCGACGAGCTCGTCGATCCCATAGG